>NZ_JBBIAR010000062.1:0-55048 GCF_054185165.1 Bradyrhizobium sp. UFLA05-109
CAAGCTTGCCGGCGGCGTCCACCGTCTCGACGGCCAGCTCATGGTCGTTCTCGATGTCGATCGCGTTCTCGAACTCGAAACCAAAGTGCAAATGGCTGCGTGAGCCCAACAACATCGAAGCCGGAGAACCAAAATGAAGACATGTTTGGTCGTCGATGATTCCAGCGTCGTGCGCAAGATCGCGCGCCGCATCCTGGAAGGCCTTGAATTCGAAGTCACCGAAGCCGAGGACGGCTCGAAGGCGCTGGAGATCTGTCAGCAGAAGCTGCCCGATGCCGTGCTGCTCGACTGGAACATGCCGGTCATGGACGGCTTCGAATTCATGGGCCACATGCGCCGCATGCCCGGCGGCGACCAGCCCAAGGTGGTGTTCTGCACCACCGAAAACAACGTCGCCCACATCGCCCAGGCGCTCAGCGGCGGCGCCAACGAATACATCATGAAGCCGTTCGACAAGGACATCATCGCCGACAAGTTCGCTGAAGTCGGCTTGATCCCGGTCGGACAAGCCTTTGCTTAAGTCTTCCTGGCCTGAGTGTTTCCGGTAATCCTGCGAGAGGCTGCCCTGTGACCCCGCCCGAGTATGAGTATCTGCGGAAGTTTCTGAGAGACCATTCCGGTCTCGATCTGTCTGCCGACAAGCAATATCTGATCGAGAGCCGGCTGTTGCCGCTCGCGCGCAAGGCCGGACTCTCCGGCATCGGCGAGCTCGTCCAGAAGCTGCAAGCTGGTTCGAGCGCGCTGATCACCAGCGTGGTCGAAGCCATGACCACCAATGAGACCTTCTTCTTCCGCGACAAGGTCCCGTTCGATCATTTCCGCGATACGATCATGCCAGAGGTGCTCAAGGCGCGCGCGGCGCGCCGGAGCGTGCGTATCTGGTGTGCCGCCGGCTCGACCGGGCAGGAACCCTATTCGCTGGCGATGAGCTTGAAGGAGATGGGCGCGGCGCTCACCGGCTGGCGGGTCGAGATCATCGCCACCGATCTGTCGCAGGAGGTTTTGGAGAAATCCAGGGCCGGCATCTACAGCCAGTTCGAGGTGCAGCGAGGCCTGCCGATTCAGCTTCTGGTCAAATATTTCAAGCAGACCGGCGAGGCTTGGCAGATCAATCCCGAGCTGCGCGCCATGATCCAGCATCGGCAGCTCAATCTGCTGCACGATTTCTCCCAGCTCGGCACTTTCGACGTGATCTTCTGCCGCAACGTGCTGATCTATTTCGACCAGGAGACCAAGATCAACATCTTCAACCGCCTCGCTCGTCAGGTCGAGGGCGACGGCTTCCTGGTGCTCGGAGCTGCGGAAACCGTGGTCGGGCTGACCGACACCTTCCGTCCGATTCCGGAGCGGCGCGGCCTCTACAAGCCCAATGACGCACGCAGCGTCGGCGCCAAGCCGGCGATCGCGGCGGCGCCTCCGCGGACTGCTGCAATGGCAGGGCTGCGCGCATGAGCGAGGATGGCAAGGGTGCGGAACGTGTGACGTTCAGTCGGGGCTATGATGTTTGCATCATGGCGATCGACGGAACCTGGCGTCGCGATTGCAAGCTCAACGCGATTTCCGACACCGATGCCATCCTTACGGTCGAAGGCTCGATCCAGGGCCTGAACCTCAAGGAATTTTTTCTCCTGCTGTCCTCGACAGGCCTTGCCTATCGCCGCTGCGAGCTGGTGCGCGTCAACGGTGCGGAAATGGACATCCAATTCCTGCGCGGCAAGAACAAGAAGAAGCGCGCCGCCGCGGGTCATGACGCGATGGTCTGAACACGGAGCTGGCGTCCTGCTTGCTTTCCTAACGCGTTGTGTCGAATTTGCTGCAAACATCCGATTGAATTCGCGGCGTCCGTTTTACGTGGCCTAAGCGCGTGCGCTGTATGAATTGCCGGTCTCACTCGCAGGATCCGGTAATGCCAAGAAGCTCCTTCTCTACACTCCCGTCAAACCCGTCTGATGCCGGCGAACGGCGTCCGTTGCAGCTTCTGGTCGTCGATGACGACGCCACGCAGCGCAGCCTGATCACGGTCGCAGCCAAGCAGGCCGGACATGCGGTGACCGTGGCGTCCTCGGTTTCGGAGGCGATCAGCAAGCTTCGCGCCGGGCGCTTCGACTGTGTGACGCTCGATCTCGTTCTGGAGGACGGCGACGGCATCGAGGTGCTGCGCGTGATGTCGGAGGCGAAATTCGCAGGCTCCGTGATTGTCATCAGCGGCATGGATGGCCGGCGCCGCAGCGCCGCCCGCCACTTTGCCCGGTCGGTGGGAATCGAACTGCAGAGCCTGCCGAAGCCGCTCGATCTCGCCGCGCTGCGCATCTGCCTTGCCAATCTCGGCAAGATGGCGATGGGTCTGCCGACGATGCATACTTGGGGCGGAGTCGCCACCGATGCGATCGTAGAGCGCCACCGCGCGTGATCACGCGCGGGGTACGCGCGGTATCAGCCGATCAGGTGCGGCTGCCGTGCCGCTGCGGTCGCAGTTTCAGCCAACCTGCCGGAATCAGAGAACGATTTTAAGGCAAGGTCGAGGCCGGCCCTGCACGCACCGAGCGCTGCGTTTGCCGTGGCATAGCGGGGCGTGACGTCATCCAGCACGAAAACGTCGGTGGAACCCGGCGGATCGCAGGCATCCTCCCGCGTGATCGCGGCCTCGATCAGGCGTATGCTGGTCTCGATCTGCGCGATCAGAGAGCGAAGATCGGCGGCGATCAACTGACGGCTGTCGGAAATGGCCGCTGCGACACGTGGGTCGGTGCCAGCAGAATTTTGCATGGATATTCTCCGTCCCCCAGTCATTAGGCACTACGCCGCTACTTGTGCGTTAACTTCATGTCCCGTACAAATGCGGGGTGGGCCGAATCCGTGCCGAACGCCAAAAACGTTTGGCGCGGACACAAGTCTTCTCATGCCGGATGGACGTGGCACATGGCCGAAAAAACCTCCCGTGGCGAGATCTTTGTGGTCGACGACGATCCTGCCGTTCGCGACACCCTCTCGATGGTGTTGAAGGCGGCGGGCTATGAAGTGATCTGTTTTGCCGACGGCGCCGCGCTGCTCGCGGTCGCGCGAAACCGCACACCGGCCGCGATCCTGCTGGACGTCCACATTCCCGGCAAGTCGGGCCTCGACATCTTGAGGGAGCTGCACGGCGAGGATTATCCCGCGCCGATCTTCATGATCTCCGGACAGGGCGATATCTCGATGGCCGTCAGCGCCATCAAGAACGGCGCGCTCGACTTCATCGAGAAGCCGTTCCGCGGCAGCGAAATCGTCAACCGGCTCGACGAGGCGATCGGGGCTTATGCACGTCGGCAAGCGGAGAGCGCCTCGCCCAAGTTCGGCCAGCTCCACTTCCCTGGGCGCGAGCCCTTGACCCGGCGCGAGCGCGAGGTGCTCGAGCAGTTCGCCGCGGGTGCCTCCAACAAGGAAGCCGGCCGTACGCTCGGGATCAGCCCGCGCACCATCGAGGATCATCGCGCCAACATCATGAAGAAGCTCGGTGCCCGAAATGCGGCCGATCTGATCCGCATCGTGATGACGGCGGCCCAGCGCGCGTCGTAAATCGAAGCTCCTCTCTCGTGCCCCGGACACAGCGCGTCACGCAGTGATGCGCTGCTGAGCCGGGGCCCATCTCTCCAGTTTAGAGCAAGCGTTGTGGATCCCGGCTCTGCACAGCAGCGCTGGCGCGCTGCAGTGCGTCCGGGACACGAGAGTTACGCGCGTCTCAGCCGTCGAGCGCCTTGCGCAAAATCCTTGCGAGATCCGACTTGCGGTACGGCTTGGCCAGCAGCAGAACGCCTGAGTCCAATCGTCCGTGGTGGATGATCGCGTTTTCCGTATAGCCTGATGTGTAGACCACTTTGAGATCTGGCCTGGTCTTCAGGATCTCGTCGGCAAGCTCACGGCCGTTCATCTTGCCCGGCATGATCACGTCGGTGAACAGGAGGTCGAACGGCTTTCCGGCCGTGACGATCACCAGCGCGTCAGCCGCATTGGCCGCCTGCAACGTCGCGTAGCCCAGCGAATGCAGCTGAGCCAGCACATAGTCGCGCACCAGGCGATCGTCCTCGACCACCAAAATCGTCTCGTCTCCGCCCTCTATCGTAGCCGGCGTTACGCCCTCGCCGTTCGCGGTCGCCGTCATGCCCGGCGGCAGGTACATCTTGATCGTGGTCCCGTGTCCTTCCTCGCTGTAGATCCTGATATGGCCGGCAGACTGCTTGACGAAGCCGTAGACCATGGAGAGGCCGAGGCCGGTGCCCTTGCCGGGTCCCTTCGAGGTGAAGAAGGGATCGAACACCCGGTCCAGGAGCTTTGCCGGAATGCCGGCGCCGGTGTCGCTGACCGCGATCAGCACGTAGTGGCCGGGGCGAATGTCGTTGATGTTGGCGTAGACTTCGTCGAGATAGGCAGCTCCCGTCTCCAGGATCAGCTTGCCGCCGTTCGGCATGGCGTCGCGGGCGTTGAGCGCCAGGTTGAGAAGCGCGGTGGTGAGCTGGTTGGGGTCGACGATCGCCACGCAGCTTTCCGCCTCGAACACGGACTCGATCTGGATCTGCTCGCCCAGCGTCGGACGCAGCAGCTTGGCGGTGTCGACGATCAACGAATTGACGTCGATCTCGCGCGGTTGCAGCGGCTGCTTGCGTGCAAAGGCGAGCAGGTGCTGGGTCAGATCGGCGCCGCGCGCTGCGGCCTCGTCGATCATCTTGGTGATGGCGGCAAGCTGCGGCTCCTTCTCGACCGCTTCCGCCAGGATCTCGATCGTCCCGGTGATGACGGTGAGGATGTTGTTGAAGTCGTGCGCCACGCCGCCCGTGAGCTGTCCGACCGCCTCCATCTTCTCGGCATGGCGAATGCGCTCCTCGGCCGCGACCTTGTCGGTCAGGTCGCGGTAAAAGACGTTGAACAGCAGTCCTTCGCGACGGCTCAGCGCGGTGACGCTCAGCTCAGCCTGGAATTCCTTGCCGTCACGTCGGCGGACCATCATCTCGCGCCGGCGCTCGGGGACCCTGCCGTCTTCCGAGCTCACGAAGCGTTGCAGGCCGGCCCGGATCGTTTCGCGTTCGCTCTCGGCGACGATCAGGTCGATGCTGTTCCTGCCCAGCGCCTCATCGCGCCGCCAGCCGAACAGCCTTTCCGCCTGCGAGTTCCAGTCCAGGATGGTGCCGTTCTCGTCGGTCTGGACGAAGGCGTCGAGCGAGGTCTCGATGATGTTGCGGGCGAGCTGCTCGCTTTCCCGCAGCGATTCCTGCGCAAGCCGGGCTTCGGTCATGTCGCGCCCGACGAAGTAGAAGCGCTTCATCTCGGCAGACCATGTTCCGAGCCAGGAGAGCCAGACCTCGTGCCCGTCCTTGTGGAAACAGCGGGTGTCGGCCAGCTTCGGCCGTTCGCCGTGCCGCAAGGCCCGCATGTCCTCGCGTGCCCCCTCCAGATGATCTGGATGGACGAAGTCGGCGCCGCTGCGGCCGACCATCTCCTGCGGCCGATAGCCGAGAATGGCTTCCGAACTCGGACTTATCTGGGCGACGTAGCCCCTCGCATCCATGATCATGATCAGGTCCTGCGAGGCGTCGAAGATCCGCCGCCGCTCCTCGAGCTGCTGCTGCAGTGCCCGCTCGGTGCGCCTGGCTTGGGTGATGTCACGGGCCGATCCGGAAGCGCCGATGATTTCGCCGCCGGGACCCCTGATCGGCGACAGGCTGAGCGCGATCTCCACGGGAGTGCCATCCCTGCGCAGGCGCACCGTCTCGAAGCGTTCGATCGGTTCGCCGCGCGCGATCCGTCGCAAATAATCCTTGCCCTGCTCGCGGCGATCGGGAGGCACGATGATCGAGGTGTGCTTGCCGATCGCCTCGTCCGCCGAATAGCCATAGAGCCGTTCGGCCGCAGGATTCCAACCGGTGATGATGGCGTCGAGCGACTGCATGACGATCGCATCGTCGGAGGATTCGACCGCGGCACTGAACAGGCGCTCGCGTTCGGCATGATGGCTTCGCGCGGCTTCGGTACGGCGGTGCTCGCGAACCTCGCGTTCGAGAGCCGCGGTCTTGGCCTGCACCTCCGCTACCATGTGCGCGAAGGCCCGTGCCAGTGCGCCGGTTTCGCCAGCCGCATCGACTGGAATGGCGATCTCGCCGCCTCGGCCGACGGTCTCGACGGCGCGCGTCAGTTGCACGACAGGCCGTGTCAGGGTTCTCGCGAGCAGGATCGCCAACACGGCTGCGCCGAGCACCGCAATCGAGCCGACCGACAAGGTGGTGTTTTGGATCGCCGCGGCAAAACGGGCGAATGTCGTGTTGGGAGCAATCTCGATGATTCCGAGCCATTCTTTGCCGGCGAGTAGCGCCGGCGCGAAAGCTGCGCCGCCAACCCGGCCTCGCGCATCCCTGACGGCTTGAGCAGCACCTTTGGTGGCCCCGATCATCCCCGCAAAATAGGGAAGATCCTTCGTCCAATCGTTGGGCTCGCCGTGAGAAAGGCCGAACTCGCGACTGCGGTCGGGATGCACGACGTAGTCGCCGCGCGCATTCACGACGTAGAGCTGCTCGCCCGGGCGGACCAGCGAACGGAGACGCTCCAGCTCCGGACGCATATCGATGTTGACGATGATGATTCCGAATGGCTTGCCGTCCGGCGTGAACAGCGGAGAGGCCACACGCAGCGTCGGTGCGTGGGCCGTCGTCGTGCCGCCTCGATCACTCGCCGGTTCGAGTGGCGAGACGTAGAGCTCGCCCGGAGGAAGCCGGATCGTCTCCTGGAAGTAGCTGCGCTCACCCTTGCGCTGGAGCTCGTCATCGGGAGCGATCCGCGCCGAGCCGCTGGGGCCGGTCCGGTCCACCCGGATCAGTTCCGGTTCGCCCTCCGCGATGCCGATGATACGAAACTGCGCGTAAGCCGGCTTGGAATCGATCTCGGCGGCAAGGCGCGCCGCGAGGCGGTCGCGCCAGGTTTTCTCGGAAACGCCATCCTGCGTGTCGGTGCCTCCGGCAAGATGCGCGCGGATCAGGCCGTTGAGAGCGGCCGCCGCGCGGTAGCCGGCAATATCGCCGCGCGCGCTGGCGACGTAGCCTTCGACGTCGGATGCGAGCAGCCGTGAGTGGGTCTCCAGCCGATCGATCACCCGTGGCAGGACGGCCTGCTCGACGCTCGAGGAACTCAGCCAACCCACCGCAGCCACTGTAGCCGCAACCAGCAGAGTCATGGCGATAGCGAGCCGCGTCGCCAGCGTCATGTCGCGCTTCTCGCTGTTTCGGGTACGGTTCGGCTTGTCCTGGTGCGTCGCAGAACCGCTGCCCTCGTTATCTGCCGCCGGTGCTGACATCAGGAGTCCTCGGCTTGCTCGCCTGCAGGCAATCGTCGACGGCCGCGAGCAGCGCCTCGGGGCGGAACGGCTTGGGCAAGCTTGCCGCTGCGCCGAGCCTCGTCGCCATATTGAGGAAGTCCGGTTCGGCATAGGCGTCGGGCGTGGCCGACCGGCCGGAAATCACGATGATCGGCACCCCCGGCGCTCGCGACCGGATGTGTCGCATCGTCTCCAGTCCATCCATTCCGGGCATGAAGATATCCAGGAACAACAGCTCGAACTGATCGGCTTCAAACAGTGCAAGGCCCTGATGGCCGTCACCGGCGACCATCACGCGATGGCCAGCTCTCTCCAGCAGCAGCCGGATCGTCATCTGCACGGCCGGATCGTCATCCACGATCAGGATGTTGGCCAAGTTCCAGTCCCCCGAGCCTGGTCCAGGTCGACCATGTCGGTCGAAGCAGGGATTAGGAAATTGTTGCGCGGATTCCGCGTAACCTGCAAGCACTTCGCGACGATGGAACGTGCCGATGGCGCGGCTCGGACATAAGCTGCCCATATGCACGCTTGCATGCTTATCATGCTACAGCAGGTGGCTGCGCCGCGTCTAGTCGCTGAGATATTCCGGATAGCGTGCCCGGATCCTGTCGAGCTCGCTGAGCGTGCCTGACAGATGCGTACGCAAGTGCTGCTGGGCGGCATCGGCGTCGCCGGCTTCGATCGCGCGGGTGATCAGCCTGTGGTGCCGCACGATGTTCTGGGCCTTGCCGGGGGAGGGAAGGTGCAGCCGCCGCAAACGGTCGATATGTCCGCTGCGGCTGCGTACCAGCGTCCAGAGCTCGTGCTTGCCCGCGGCCGCGTAGAGCTGGGCGTGGAAATCGTTGTCGCCGGCGATGAAGCTCTCGAAATCTCCGCCCCTGGCGCATTGCTGCTGGAGCGCGATCGCGTGGTCGAGACGGATGATCAGGGCTTCGTCATGGCTCTCCGCGAGCAGCCGCACGATCTCGAGCTCCAGCGCCTGGCGCAGGAAATGCGCCTGCTGGGCGCGGCCGACATCGACTCGGCTGACCACCGTCGCGTGCTGCGGGAACACGTCGACGAGCCCTTCTTCCTCCAGTCGCATCAAGGCGTCGCGGATCGGCGTCGAGCTGACGCCGAATTGCGCGGCGAGATCGGCACGCGACAGCGGCGAGCCCGGCGGCAGCTCAAGGGACAGGATCGCGTTGCGCAGCCGCTCGAACACCTGTGGCGCGGCCTGCCGGGCGCGGTCGAGCCGCGCGCCGGCGCGGGACGCCGCGCGAGGCGCGGTATGGGACACTTCCATGGCGGCGGCTCCGCGCGCTTGCCTTTGATGCACTAATGCATTAGTGCATCACCAACGCCGCTCGTCAATGCCGGCCAGAGGAAACGAACAACAATGATCAAGCAGTTCCAGCACGGCCTCGCCGCCGTCGCCCTGATCGCCGCCATGGCCGTGTCGGCGACTCCTTCAGCGAGAGCGCAGCAGAAATCCGAGATCGCGCTGTCGCGGCAGCCCGGCATTTTCTACATGCCGAGCCACATCATGGAGAAGCTGAAGCTGATCGAGAAGCACGCGGCTGCGCTCGGCGTATCAGGCGTCACCACCAAATGGATCACCTTCTCCGGCGGCGGCGCGCAGACCGACGCGCTGCTCGCGGGCGGGGTCGACATCCTCAACACCGGCACCGGCAATCTCCTGCTGCTGTGGGATCGCACCCGCGGCGGCGTGAAGGGCATCGTCGCGACCTCGGCGCAGCCGATGACGCTGATCAGCCGCGATCCCAACGTCAAATCGATCAAGGATTTTGGCCCGACCGACAAGATCGCGGTGCCGACGGTCAAGGTCTCGACCCAGGCGATCGTATTGCAGATCGCGGCCGCCGAAGCCTTTGGCGCGGACCAGTGGTCGAAGCTCGATGCCAACACGGTGCAGCTCGGCCATCCCGATGCCTACGCCGCGCTCGCCAATCCCAAGCACGAGGTGCACAACCACTTCTCGATTCCGCCGTTCAGCTTCCTGGAACTGAAGAACGTGCCGGGCGCGCATGTCGTGCTGAATTCACCCGACGTGATGGGTGGGCCCCTGAGCCAGGCGCAGTTCTTCACCACGACCAAATTCGCCGACGCCAATCCAAAGATCATCCAGGCTGTGCGCGACGCGACCAAGGAAGCGCAGGACCTGATTCGCAGCGACACCAGGCAGGCGGTCGAGATCTACAAGGAGATCACCGGCGACAAGACCTCGGTCGAGGAGCTGCTGGATCTGCTCAAGCAGCCCGGCATGATGGAGTGGAATCTCGAGCCGCAGGGCACGATGAAATTCGCCGCCCATCTATTCAAGACCGGCACGCTGAAGACGCAGCCCAAGGCGTGGACGGACTATTATCTCCCCGTCGCGCACGATCTGAAGGGCAGCTGAGCCCATGGCGCTGCTCGATGTCAGCGGGGTGACGCTGCGCTACAAGACCTCGAGCGCCGTCGTCACCGCGACCGAAAAGGTGTCATTCACCGTCGACAAGTCCGACCGCTTCGTGCTGCTCGGACCGTCCGGCTGCGGCAAGTCGACCCTGCTCAAGGCGGTCGGCGGCTACATGGTGCCGAGCGACGGGCGGATGGCGATCCAGGGACGCGATATCGTCGGCCCCGGCGCCGACCGCATGATGATCTTCCAGGAGTTCGATCAGCTCCTGCCCTGGAAGACCGTGCTCGCCAACGTGATGTTTCCGCTCCTGACCGCACGGCGGCTGCCGCGCAAGGAGGCCGAGGCGCGCGCGCGGGCCTATATCGACAAGGTTGGCCTCACCCGCGTGGTCGATGCCTATCCGCACACGCTCTCGGGCGGCATGAAGCAGCGCGTCGCCATCGCCCGCGGCATGGCGATGGAGCCGGACATTCTCCTGATGGACGAGCCGTTCGCGGCGCTCGATGCGCTGACGCGGCGAACCTGCCAGGACGAATTGCTCCAGCTCTGGCGCGAGACCAAGTTCACCGTGCTGTTCGTCACCCATTCGATCGCCGAGGCGATCCGCATCGGCAACCGCATCCTCCTGCTGTCGCCGCATCCCGGCCGCGTCAAGGCGGAGGTCGTCGATGTCGATCGCGTCTCCACCGACGATGGCAGCGCCGGGCGGCTGGAGAAGGAGATACATGATCTCCTGTTCTCGTCCGCTGCAACGGCGCATTGAGGGAGCCGGTCATGAGTGAAGCGAGAATCCTGCTGCGAGCCGCACCGGTTGGGGACGCCGTCAGCGCCGAGGAAGTCGAGCGCAGGCTGAGCGTCCTTGAGCTGTTGTGGAACGAAGGCTTCGTCCGCAAGACGGTCATCATCCTGTTTCTTGCGGCGATCTGGGAAGCCTACGGCGTCTACCTCGACAATCCCCTGCTGTTCCCGACGCTGCACGATACCCTCGTCACGCTGTTCGAACGCGTCAAGGACGGCACCATTCCCATGCGCGCATGGACCTCGCTGAAGGTGCTGTTCATGGGGTACTCGGCGGGAATCGTGCTGGCCGCGATCTTCACGGTGCTGGCGATCTCGACCCGTATCGGCACCGACTTCCTCGAGACCGTCACGGCGATGTTCAACCCGCTGCCGGCGATCGCGCTGCTGCCGCTGGCGCTGATCTGGTTTGGGCTGGGCAATGCCAGTCTAGTGTTCGTGCTGATCCATTCGGTGCTGTGGCCAGTCGCCCTCAACACCCATTCCGGCTTCAAGAGCGTCTCCAACACGCTGCGCATGGTCGGGCGCAATTATGGCCTGCGCGGATTGCCTTATGTTGCAAAAATTCTGATCCCGGCGGCGTTCGGCTCGATCCTCACGGGCCTCAAGATCGGCTGGGCCTTCGCCTGGCGTACGCTGATCGCGGCCGAGCTGGTATTCGGCGTGTCGTCAGGCCAGGGCGGCCTCGGCTGGTTCATCTTCGAAAATCGCAACCTGCTCGACATTCCCGCGGTCTTCGCAGGCCTCTTGACCGTCATTATCATCGGGCTCTTTGTCGAGAACCTGATCTTCCGCGCGATCGAGCGGAATACCGTCCAGAAATGGGGTACCCAATCATGACGAAGAAAAAGACGCCCGACCAGCTCCGCAGCGCGCGCTGGTTCGCGCCTGATGACCTGCGCTCGTTTGGCCACCGCTCGCGCACCATGCAGATGGGTTACGCGCCGGAGGAATGGAAAGACCGGCCGATCATTGCCATCCTCAATACCTGGTCGGACGCGCAGCCCTGCCACATGCACTTCAAGTCGCGCGTCGACGACGTCAAGCGCGGTATCCTGATGGCCGGCGGTCTGCCGATCGAATTGCCGGCGCTGTCGCTGTCGGAATCGCTGCTCAAACCGACAACCATGCTTTACCGCAACCTGCTGGCGATGGACGCAGAGGAGCTGCTGCGCAGCCATCCCGTCGACGGCGTGGTGCTGATGGGCGGCTGCGACAAAACCACGCCGGCGCTGCTGTTGGGGGCCACCTCGATGAACATCCCGGCGATCTACCTGCCGGCAGGTCCGATGCTGCGCGGCAACTGGAAGGGCAAGACGCTTGGCTCGGGTTCCGACGGCTGGAAGTACTGGGACGAGCGGCGCGCCGGAAAGATCTCCGACAAGGACTGGGTCGACATCGAAGCCGGTATCGCCAGAAGCTATGGCACCTGCATGACCATGGGCACGGCGTCGACCATGACGGCGATCGCCGAAGCGATCGGAATGACGCTGCCGGGCGCCTCCTCGATACCCGCGGCCGACGCCAATCACATTCGCATGGCCAGCGAATGCGGTCGCCGCATCGTCGAGATGGTCTGGGAAGACCTGACGCCGAAGACGGTCCAGACGCGAAAGGCATTTGAGAACGCGATCGCGGTCGCAATGGCGATGGGCTGCTCGACCAATGCGATCATCCACCTGATCGCACAGGCGCGCCGCGCCGGTCAGGACATCGGCCTCGATGATTTCGAGAAGGCCAGCCGCAAGGTGCCGGTCATCGCCAATGTGCGGCCGAGTGGCGATGCCTATCTGATGGAGGACTTTTTCTATGCCGGCGGTCTGCCGGCGCTGATGGAGCAGATCAAGCAGCATCTGCATCTGGATTGCATCACGGTCACCGGGAAAACGCTTGGCGAGAACATCGCGGGCGCTGAGGTTCACAATGATGATGTCATACGCTCGGTCGATAACCCCATCTACAAGGAGGGAGCGCTTGCCGTGCTCACGGGCAACCTTGCGCCGGATGGTTGCGTGATCAAGCCAAGCGCTTGCGCGCCGCGCTTCCTCAAGCACACGGGACCGGCGCTGGTGTTCGACGACTATCCGTCGATGAAGAAGGCAGTCGACGATCCCAATCTCGACGTCACCGAGGACCACATCCTCATTCTCCGTAATGCGGGGCCTCAGGGCGGGCCGGGCATGCCGGAATGGGGCATGCTGCCGATCCCGACGAAGCTCGTGAAGCAGGGCGTGCGCGATATGGTGCGCATTTCTGACGCACGCATGAGCGGCACCAGCTACGGCGCCTGCATCTTGCACGTCGCGCCGGAGTCTTATGTCGGTGGCCCGCTCGCGCTGGTGAAGAACGGCGACCGCATCACGCTCGACGTCGCCGCGCGCACCATCAATCTGGATGTGCCGGACGCCGAGCTCGCCAAACGCCGCGCGGAATGGAAGCAGCCCGAGCGCCGCTTCGAGCGCGGCTATGGCTGGATGTTCACCAAACACATCAAGCAGGCCAATGACGGCTGCGACTTCGATTTCCTGGAGACCGGCTTCGGCGCGCCGATCGGCGAGCCATCGATTTACTAACCCAATCACCGTCGTTCCGGGATGGTCCGAAGGGCCAGACCCGGAACCTCGAGATTCCGGGTTCGATGCTGCGTATCGCCCCGGAATGACAACACAGGGATGCACCAATGACAAAACTCAGCGACGCCACCCGCAACAAGCTCAAATCCGTCTCCACCGCCACCGTCGCCACCGCGCTGTTCAAGCGCGGCCTGCGCATCCAGATGATCCAGGATGTGCATCCCCTGAGCCCGAACCAGCCGACCATGGTCGGCGAGGCTTTCACGCTGCGCTACATGCCGGCGCGCGAGGATCTCAACACCATCGAGGTGTTCCGCGATCGCTCGCATCCGCAGCGCAAGGCGGTGGAGGATTGTCCGCCCGGCGCCGTGCTGGTGATGGACAGCCGCAAGGACGCGCGCGCTGCTTCGGCCGGCGCGATCCTGGTGACGCGATTGATGAAGCGCGGCGTCGCCGGCGTCGTCACCGACGGCGGCTTTCGTGATTCCGCCGAGATCGCCAAGCTCGGCTTCCCCGCCTTCCATCACCGCCCGAGCGCGCCGACCAACCTGACGCTGCACCAGGCGATCGAGATCAACGTTCCTATCGGCTGCGGCGACGCGCCGGTGTTTCCCGGCGACGTCATCCTTGGCGACAGTGATGGCGTGATCGTCATCCCCGCGCATCTCGCCGATGAGATCACGAATGAAACCTTCGAGATGACCGCGTTCGAGGATTTCGTCACCGAGGAAGTCGGCAAGGGCCGCGGCATCTTCGGGCTCTATCCCGCCACCGATCCGCAGACGCTCACCGACTTCGCGGCCTGGCGCAAGGCGAACGGCAGGTAGCTGAGCGCGGCCATCGTGCGGCGCGTAGCCCGGATGGAGCGAAGCGTAATCCGGGGCGGTGTTGTCGTCTGCACGAATCCCGGATTTCGCTGCGCTCCATCCGGGCTACCTGGCTACGCCACCGCCTCCGTCATTCCCGCCGCCCAGAGCGCGAACGCGTAGACGATCGCCACCTCGTCTAGCCGGTCGAAGCGCCCCGATGCGCCGCCGTGGCCGGCGCCCATGTTGGTGCGGAGCAGGACCGGGCCGCCGCCGCTCATAGTGGCGCGCAGGCGCGCGATCCATTTGGCGGGCTCCCAGTAAGTGACGCGCGGATCGGTCAAGCCGCCCATCGCCAGGATCGCCGGATAGTCCTTTGCCGCAACGTTGTCGTAGGGCGAGTAGGACAGGATCGTACGAAAATCCTTCTCGCTCTCGATCGGGTTGCCCCATTCCGGCCATTCCGGCGGCGTCAGCGGCAGCGTGTCGTCGAGCATGGTGTTGAGCACATCGACGAAAGGCACCTCGGCGACGATCCCTGCGAACAGCTCGCCGGCGCGGTTGGCGACCGCGCCCATCAGCATGCCGCCGGCCGAGCCGCCATGGCCGACGATGCGTTTTGCGCTCGTGTAGTTGGCCGCGATCAGCGCGCGCGCGCTCGCGGCGAAATCGTCGAACGTATTGGTCTTCTTCTCGCGCTTGCCGTCGAGATACCAGCCCCAGCCCTTGTCGGCGCCGCCGCGGATATGCGCAATGGCGTAAACGAAGCCGCGATCGACCAGCGACAGGCGGTTGGTGTTGAAGGAGGCCGGCATCGCTGCGCCATAGGAGCCGTAACCGTAGAGCAGCAGCGGCGCCGTGCCATCGAGCTTGAGGCCGCGGCGATACAGGATCGAAACCGGCACCTCCGCGCCGTCATGGGCTTTCGCCATGATACGGGTGGTGACGTAGTCGGCCGCGTCGTGGCCGGACGGAATCTCCTGGCGCTTGCGAAGCACGCGCGAGCGCTTGGCCATGTCATAGTCGTAGACCTCTGACGGCGTGGTCATCGACGAATAGGAGAAGCGAAGATTCGTCGTCTCGAACTCGTAGGAACCCATGGTGTCGAGCGAATAGGCCGCCTCATCGAAGGCGATCGCGTGCTCTTCGCTCGAAGTGAGATCGCGGATCACGATCGCCGGCAGCGCGTTGGCGCGCTCCAGCCGCACCAGATGGCCGGCATAGAGATCGATATCGATGATATAGATGCCCGGACGATACGGAATCAGATCGCGCCAGTTGTTGCGCTCCGATGCGGCGAGCGGTGCGGTGACGATCTTGAAGTCGATCGCGTCGTCGGCGTTGGTGAGGATGAAGAGCTGGTCGCCGCGATCGGCCAGCGAATATTGCACGCCCTCCTCGCGAGCCGCGACCAGTCGCGGCGGCGCGTCGGGATTGGCGAGGTCGATCAGCCGCTGCTCGGATGTTTCGTGATCGCCGCCGGCGATCACGCAGAAGCGCCCGCTGGTGCTTTCGTGCAAATGGGTGAACCAGCCGGAGTCCTGCTCCTCATAGACCAGGGTATCGTCGGCCTGCTTGGTGCCGAGCCGGTGCCGCCACACCTGCATCGGTCGGTGATTGTCGTCGAGCTTCACATAGAAGAAGCTTTTGGCGTCCTTGCTCCAGACCACGCCGCCGTCGCTTTCCTCAACGAGGTCGTCGAGGTCTGTTCGCGTCGCCCAATCGCGCACGCGGATTGAAAAATACTCCGAACCCTTGGTGTCGGCTGTCCAGGCCTGGAGCTTGTGATCGGGCGAATGCCGGCTGCTGCCGAACCTGAAGTATTTGTGATCCTTTGCGAGCGCATCGCCGTCGAGCACGATATCGCTGTCGCCGCCGTTGCGCGGCATGCGGCCGAACAGCTCATGCTGTCCGCCTTCGCGAAACTTGCGGAAGTAGGCGAACGGGCCGTCCGGTGAGGGCACGCTGGAATCGTCTTCCTTGATCCGGGACCGCATCTCGCGCACCAGCGTCTTCTGCAGGAGGGCGGTGTGGCCGAGCAGGCTCTCGGTGTAGGCGTTCTCTTCCTCGAGATAGTTGCGGATGTCGGGATCGAGCACCTGGGGATCGCGCAGCACCTCCTGCCATTTCGCATCCTTGAGCCAGGCATAGTCGTCACTCACGGTGATGCCGTGCCGGGTGAACGAATGCGGCCGCCGCGGCGCGACGGGGGGCTTGGTGGGGCTGGCGGTTTTGGTCAAGTCGATCCTCGCGTCAGGGGGCGTGTCTCGCCATATATCGGATCGAACACACCAGATTTAAAGAAGCGCCAAGCACCGCGCTCGTGTCCCGGACGCGGCGCAGCGCGAAAGTGACGCGACGCAGAACCGGGACCCAAGGCCGCCACCTGGGCCCCGGCTCAGCAGCGCATCACTGCGTGCTGCGCTGCGTCCGGGGCGCGAGACGAGGATTACGCCTCGACCTGCTCGCCGAGATACGCGACCGCCGCCTCGAGCCCACCCTTGCCGTGCGGGATCTTCAGCGCGTTGAGGCCTACTTCGATCACGCCGAGCGTGCCGAGCAGCATCGGTGCGTTGACGTGGCCCATATGGGCGATGCGGAAGGCCTGGCCCTCGAGATCGCCGATGCCGGTGCCGAGCACCACGCCGCATTTGTCCTTGCAATAGCGTTGCAGCACGGCCGGGTCGTGACCGTTGCCCATGGTTACGGTCGTCACCGTGTTGGAGCGCTCGTTGTTCTCCAGAATGTTGAAGCCGAGTACCTGGCCCTCCGACCACACCGCGACTGCTTGCCGCGCGGCTTCGCCGAGCAGGTGATGGCGACGGAATGCGTTCTCCAGACCCTCCTCGTGCAAGAGGTCGATCGCCTGGCGCAGCGCGAACAACAGATGCACCGGCGCGGTGCCGGCATATTTGCGATAATGCTCGGTGCCTTCGCGCTCGCTCCAGCTCCAATAGGGCGTCGCCATGTTCGCCTTCTTGTGCGCCTCGAGCGCGCGATCATTCGCCGCAACGAAGCCGAGGCCGGGCGGCGTCATCAGGCCCTTCTGCGAGCCGGACATCGCGACGTCGATGCCCCATTTGTCCATCTCGAACGGCATGCAGCCCAGCGAAGCCACGGTGTCGACCATGTACAGCGCCGGATGGCCGCTCGCCTTGATCGCCTTGCCGATCGCCTCGATGTCGTTCTGTACGCCAGAGGCAGTGTCGACCTGCACGACGACGACGGCCTTGATCTTGTGCTCCTTGTCACGGCGCAGGCGCTCCTCGACCTCGTGCGGCCGCACTGCGCGGCGCCAGTCACCCCGGAGCACCTCGACCTCGGCACCCATCAAGGATGCCGCATGGCCCCAGCCGATCGCGAAGCGGCCGCTTTCCAGCACCAGAAGCTTATCGCCGCGCGACAGCACGTTGCTGAGCACGGCTTCCCAGGCGCCGTGGCCATTGGCGATGTAGATGTAGGACTTGCCCTTGGTCGCGAACAGTTTCGAGAGGTCGCTGATCAGGCTCTCGGTCAGATCGGTCATCTGCTTGGAATAGATGTCGATCGCCGGACGATGCATCGCCCGCAGCACCTCGTCGGGCATCGTGGTGGGCCCGGGGATGGCCAGAAATTCCCGGCCCGCGCGAACGGTCATTGTTGTTTTTCCTTAGTTGATGAAGACGGTCTGGAGGGTCATTGATCTAGCTTTTACGCGCCGCGGGGGCCCGAGAAAAGCACGTAAAACGCGGGATGATCATGCAGGGCGAGAGCGTCCGGAGCCCTATCGCCGCGTCTCGCGACAGCCGGCGGCCTCCGCCTCTTCGACTGAACAGAACCAGCGGGTGCCCTTGCTGATCTTCATCTTGATCTGCGCGTACCAGCGGCTGGTCGGCTGGTGAAAGATGCATTCGCCGGCACTGTTGACGTTGCCCTTGATGGTGCAATCCGGCGAGGGCGCGATGGCGCCCGACGCCGAGGCGAGCAGGATTGCATGCGCCCCTTCGGGCGGCTTGGTGGCGCCGAGGATCGCGGTCTTCTTGTTGCGCACGCGCCAGTCCCAGGGGGCGATGAAGGCGCCCTGCCACATGCCGGCCTTGGCTTCGCGTGCGGCGGCTTCATCCGCCTCGTAGTCGTGGGAGATGCGAGTAAAGGCTAGTGCCCAGCCGTTTCGCACCAGCCATTTCTGGATGTCCTCGCCATCGACCTCGCAGCGCGCCACGGTGCGGCCGCGGCGGTCGATCGACCTCGCATGGCAGACCCAGCTCTTGCCCTCGACGTGTTTGGTCAGTTCCTCGCGTGCTGCCACGCCGCAGGTCCAGCGCTCGCCCTGGGTGTTGAGGCACAGCTGGTCGGTCGAGGGTGCATCGATGCCGCCGAGCCGGATGCGGGTATTGCCGATCTGGAGTGTATCGCCGTCGCGGATCTTTGCCGTGCCGGTGATGTCGGCGGCCTGCGCCAGCGTGGGCAAGGCGAGAAGGGAAATCGCAGCTAGGAATTTGCGCAGCATGCCGGTCCGCGGGTCAGGAAAAATCGCGATCAACGACGCAATTGTGGTCGGGATTTGGCCGCCGGGCCAGCACCTGCCCAAGTTATGGGCTTTCAACTTCCTGTCATCGAGCTCCAGATCCGTAGGGTGGGTTAGCCGAAGGCGTAACCCACCTCTTTGCTTTCCGCGGGTCGAAGGAAGTGGTGGGTTACGCTTCACCCACCCTACGATTCTATGCGGATCCGCGCATCGCCTTCCGCGCCACGGCCAGCCCCATCAGCACGAAAGCCGACGTCACCTCCGGCCCGCCAACCAAGATCCGCGTCGGGGTCTTCATCTTGTTCCATTCATAGGCGCGGAACGGGCCACGGCGGCCACCTTCGCCGAGAGCTTTGACGATGCAGTTCAGCGCCGGCGCGAAGGTCCTGGGATCGGCGCCGAGATGGCCGAGCGCGATCAAGGCGAGCGCCGCATCGAACGCGTTCATCTCGGCGACGAGCATCTCGCCCTGGACATAGCCGAGTACGCGGGCGCGGATGAAATCGAAGGTGCCGTCGGGATCGATCGCGGCCTGGGCGGCGAGCGGCAGCGACAGGAAGCTCGCATAGCAGCGGCCGAAATAGGCGCTGTAGAGTTCGGGCAGATAGTAGATGTGCGAGCGCGGATTGGCGAACGCGCCGCTCGCCGCCAGCCGTTTCTGGAAGGCGATGATGCGATGTACGGTGGCGAGCCGCGCCGGCATCTCCAGAATTTTCCAGCGCTCGAGATTGCGGAACGACACTTCGAGGATGTCGAGGTTCAGCGTCGGATCGAGATCGTTGCCGTAGGGCCGCTCGCCGGCGAGATTGTCGATCCAGGTGGCGACGCCGCCTTCGTAATCGATGTTGTCGTTGAGCGGCACGGTGACGCGCGGCTCGTTGACGCCCTCGCGCACCTGGTAGCCGGCGTAGAAATCGAGCAGCGGTTGGGCGAGGATCGGATCCTCGCAGCCGGCCTGTGTCGCGGCCGAGAACGAGCACGCCGTGGTGTCGCAGTCCGGCACGTAGACGCCGAAGCCGAGATCCTGCTTGATCTGCGCGAAAAAGCGGGAGAAGCGCGGATGCGGCGCCGGCGCGAGCGCGGTGATGACGTCGAAGCGATGGCCTTCGCTGCTCCGCACCTCCTCGCGACTGATGTTGATGCAGAAGTCGACCATGTCGGCGATCGCGGCCTGCGCGGCAGTGGCGTCGTCGGGCGAGGCGAGGCCGGTCTCGCGATAGGCGAGCAGCGCCTCGATGAAAAAGGCGTCGTAGTAGGCCGAGCGGTGGCGGATCTGCACCGGCTCCCACATCGGCTCGGCGATGCCCCTCCAGGGCGGATTGATGATGGCGCCTGCGCTCGAGCGCGCGATGAAGACGCGCGCCAGGTTGAACAGCAGTGAGGAGTTCTTGTAGCCGCGCGAGTTCAAGCCGGTCAGCGCCATGATCAGCTCGCGACCGCGCAGGTCTGGATCGCCGATCAGGTTGAACGCGGCGAAGGTCGGCAGAAAGCCGTTCTGGCGGTAGCTGCGCAGCAGATGATGGGCGCAGTCGCGGATCACGTTGTCGATCTCCGCCAGCGCCGGCGCCGCACCGTTGAACGGCATCGGTGGCGGCTTGGGATGGTCGAGCGCGATGGTATCGAGGAGGTCGGCGACGGGGCGGCCGACCGCCTCCCAGTCGGGTTCGGCGTCGTCACGGGCGCGGGTCAGCGCCGCACGCAGCCGAGTGAGCCTTGTCTCCTCGAGCAACTCGGGCAGGCCGGCGCGGCGGAGCAGCGCCCGCAGGGCGGGATTGCCGAGCGCGGTCTTGTAGAATTTTGCCAGATGCGGATCGCCGGTGGCCGGGCCGGCGAGCACGGGATCGCAGACGTCGTAAAGCGAGGGTCCGTCCTTCCGTGCCGTCAGGGCGCGGAAGGCGTGCCCGGCAAAATAATGAAAGCTCATGAATGACCTGGTCGCGCGGGGCCTTGCCGGGGTTCACGGCACGCCGTCCCGCCAGCGCGCCTATGTCTCAGCAAGTGTTTGAAAAGTGTCACGAATTCGTGGGGAACACAAATGTGACTGATGTCACATAAAAATCCGGCACGGAAGCTGCCCCTTTAGCCCCCAAAAGGGGGCAAAAAGGTGCAAAAATTCGCATCGGGGCTGTCGTGAATTAACCAGTATATTCAGTGGTTTATCTAAAAAGAGGGGCAATCTATTGCCCCGGGGGCGATATCCGGTTAAGGGTTTGTTTGGTGCGGCGCCGCAAATTGCGCGCAATTCGGGGACACACCCCCGACCAATCCCTCAAACCTAAAGACGCCATCGCGCTACTCGGACAAGTACGCGCGTCGCGATGGCTCCTGACAGGAATGAACCGAGATGAATGTAAGGCAGCTCGACATTTCCCGACGCACCATTGCGGTCGCCGCCGCCCTGATCGGCACGGTGTCGCTGGCGATCGGCGCCCACGCTGCCCTGAACATGCGCGCCCTCGATGCCGCCAAGGCGGTCTCGACCGTTGAGGTCACCGGTTCCGTCGGCCACACCTCGCGCCTCGCCCTCGTCATCGGCAATGGCCACTATCCCGATGCCAATGCGCCGCTATCGCAGTCGATCAACGACGCGCGCGCGCTGTCGTCCGCGCTGCGCAAAGGCGGCTTCGACGTCGACATGGTGGAGGACGCAAGCAAGGATGACATGGTCCGCGCCGTCAATCGCCTCAAGTCGAAGATCACGCGCGACAGCGTCGTCATGCTGTTCTTCGGCGGCTACGGCGTGCAGGCCGGCCGCGAGAGCTACATGCTGCCGGTCGACGCCGTGATCTGGAAGGAAAGTGACGTCCGCCGCCACGGCGTCTCGATCGAGAGCGTGCTCGAGATGATGAAGGAGCAGGGCGCCAAGGCCAAGCTCGTCGTCGTCGATGCCTCGCGCCGCAACCCCTATGAGCGCCGTTTCCGCTCCTACAGCCACGGGCTGGCGCCGATCAGCGCATCCGACAACGCGCTGATCCTCTCCTCCGCCTCGCCCGGCAAGGTCGCCGACGACGGCAGGGGCGAGCACAGCGTGCTGGTCGGCGAACTCCTGAATAACCTCAATGCGCAGGGCAGCGCCGAAAGCGTCTTCAACAAGACCCGCGTCGCGATCTCCCGCGCCTCCGAAGGTGACCAGGTCCCGACGGTGTCGTCCTCGCTCCTGGAAGACGTCCAGTTCGACCAGGCCGGCGGCTAGTCTCTCGCCGCAATTTGTAGCGCTGCATTTTGCAGGGTGGGCAAAAGGCGCAACGCGCCGTGCCCACTGGTGGGCACGCTTCCGCCTTCTCTTCGAGCTACGGCGGACAAGCCGCTTTGCCCGCCCTACGAAGTTGCGCGTTACTTCGTCTCTGCGCTCGCCATCACCGGGCGCACCGGGTCGCCTTCGCGCAACAGCGCGCCGGCGCGGGCGACGACGATGTCACCTTCGTTGACGCCGTCGCGGATCTCGATATTGCCGCCGGACATCAGTCCGATCTCGACGCGCTTGGTCTCGACGCGGTTGCGACGGATGAGCTGAACCACGGTGCCGGCGGAACTGTACTGCACGGCGGTGAGCGGGACGGCGACATTACAGCTCTGCCCGGTCTTGATCAGCGCGCGCCCGCTGGAATTCAGCAGCAGCCGTCGCGGCGTCGAGATGCCGATATAGACTATGCCCTGCTGGATGTTCGGCTCGACCGTCGGCCCGATCTTGCGCACCTTGCCGTCGATGTCGCCGGCACCCGCGATGCGCACGGTGGCCGGCTGGTTCACCGCGAGCTTCTTGATGTCGGCGGTGGCGACGAGGCCGACGAGGTCATATTCGCTGCGCGCCACGATCGAGAACAGCGCTTCGCCGCGTGCCGAGGCCGGCGCGCCAATCTGCGCGGTCGAGGCGGAGATCACGCCGGCGACCGGCGCCGTCACCTGGACTGTGCCGCCTTCGGGCAAGGCCAGCCGCGCCAGCACCTGGCCGGCGGTGATGGTGTCGCCGGCTTCCGCCAGCACCTCCGTCACCTTTAATCCGGGCCGCTCGGGCCGCACCGAGGTTTCCTCGCGCGCGATGATCGTGCCGCTCGCCTCCACGATATCGGAGAAGCAGGACTTTGCCGCCTTCAGCACCGTGACGGCCGGGCCCTTCGGCGCCTCCTCATCGGCGGCCCGGGCCGGGAGGGGGCCAAGAAAAAGGCCAAGCCCCAGTGCGATGGTCACGGGAAACAGGGTTTTGCGAGATTTGCGGGTGCAATGACGCATCGGACTAATCCACGGGATCAAACGCTTCACTCGATAGCAGATGGCGGGGGCACAGACCATGGCGCTCGGGTGCCACAGCAGGATCGATTGCGGCGGGTGTAGTCCACGGCAAGCCTTTGATTAGTCGCGGAATTGAAGATCAGGTTCGGCGCCTCGCGCCATCCGTCAGCGGCGTTCGCCGAGCAGCCTGCCGGTCGTGCGATTGATCAGGTGCAGGCGCGCGCACGCCGGACACGTCACCGAATCGTGCGTATCCTTGGCATCGGTCGGCTCGGCCACAAGCCGATGCTGAACGTTCATGCCGGTCTGCGGGCATTTGAAGACAATATGACGGTCCATCGCGTGTCGGAATATGACCGCGGCGAGCCGCGACCGAAACTACGGATGATTGCGTAGGTCGGTCGCAGCTCCCGTATTCTTACGGCAGCGTGACGAACTCCACCCAGTTCGGCTTCTTGCCGGTCGGATAGGACTTCAGCTTGGTTAACGCGCCGCTGGCCTGGTCGATGGCGTAGACCGACATGCCGTCGGACAATTCGCCGACGGCGGCGAGATAGCGGCCGGTGGGATCGATGTTGAAGCCGCGCGGCTGCTTCTCGGTCGGCACAGTTCCGACCGTGGTGAGTTTGCCGCTTGCCGGATCGATCTTGTAGGCGGTGAGCGTGTTGGTGGTGCGCTCCGAGGCGTAGAGGAAGCGGCCGTCGGGCGTAACATGGATGTCGGCGGCCCAGGGTTTGCCGGTGAAGCCTTCGGGCAGCGCCGTGGTCCGCTGGATCTCGTTCCACGCGCCGGTCTTGGCTTCATAGCTGAATACCGCGACGTCGCCGTTCAGCTCGTGGATCAGATAGATATATTTGCCGTTGGGGTGGAATACGAAGTGCCGCGGGCCCGATTTCTCAGGCACCTTGTAGACCGGCGGATCGCTCGGCGTCAGCTCGCCGGTGGTTGCATTGAAGGCGAAGGCGAGCACCTGGTCGGAGCCGAGATTGGTCGCAAACGCGAAGCGGTTGTCGGGCGAGGGGATGAAGGCGTGCGCATTCAGCCCGGTCGGAATCACCTGCTTGGGCTCGCCGACGACGCCGGTATCAAGCAGCGGATTGAGCGCGACCTTGTTGCCGCCATAGGAGGCGCTGAGCACGAACTTGCCGGTGCGATCGGTCATGACATAGGCCATGCTGTCGGCGAGCGGCCCGTTGCCGATATGCTTGAGTGTGCCGGTCTTCTGATCGATCGCAAAGCTCACCGCCGAGAACGGCTGCGAGCGCACGCCGGCAATCAGCACGCGGTGATCGGGCGTCACCGCCAGCGGCGTCGAGGAGCCAGGCTTCTCGATGCCTGCGAAGGGCGCGGTCTGCACCGCGCTCATTTCGCCCTTGTCGTCGATGCGGAAGACCGAGATGTCGTTGCTGTCAGCATTGCCGACATAGGCGAAAGTGTCGGCCATGCCGGCTCTTGCTCCGAATTGGGTGGCGAGAATGACGGCGCATGCCGTCAGCGGCAGTTGCAGGGCAATACGGCGGGTCGGTCGGGACATCAGGCTTCCTCCAGCTTTCCAAAATCGCCATTGCCGTCCGGCAAGGCTTTTCTTGGTTCCCGCGAGGATACAAGGCTGCCTGCCATTCCACCAAAATCCAGTTTGGATCGATCGATGTCGAAATTGTATCAGTCGGGCGTCGCAAAGCCGGTCCCGCGATGCCAATCAATAGGGTGGGCATGAGTGTGGGGCAGGCCTTTCGAAAGAGGAGCTTGACCATTGCCCCGCGAAAACGATCTTGAAGGCAAGCCCGACATGGGCGGCAAGCATGGCGGCCAGGCCGGCCAGCCGAAATCTCCGCCACGCCCAAAAACCAGCCAGCGCGATGAAGATGTGATGGCAAAGCATCGGAGCCATCAAACCGATCAGAGGCCGCCGCCGACCAACAGGTGACAGTTCGGCAAGAGATTGGCCTCAGGATACGGGACAGGGTTGGTTCAAGAACTGGTCCAAGGTTGATTCTTGAGTGCGCTCACAGGCCGCAGCAAAAGAGGAACGGCATCGTCGTTCGGCTGTTCTAGAATTCCTGCATGCGGCGGGAGGTTTTTGCGGAGGCTGACGTGTTTTGGATTTATTGGGACACCGCCTGGTCGATCATCATTAGCGGCATCATGTTCGCGACCATCGTCGCGCATCCCGATGCCGAGTTCGCGGAAGTGCGCGCGGCGAAACGGTCCTGAAGATCGCGCAGCGTCCTGGCTGCGTGTCTCCGTAGTTCTGCGGAGTTTGCCCTTCCGCGCGTCATTATTCGACGCCACGGCCCTTGCCGGCATCGAGGTGAACCAAATCTTAGGAGCGCGACGGTATTTTTCCGCATCTTTTTAAAGGATGCGGCCCCGCAATGAAATTGTTCGGCAATCCCTCCATTCGTTCGGTTCTCGGCGCCATCATCGGCATCCTCGGCCTGTTTCTGATCGCCCAGCTCGCGACCGGACTCTATGGCGCCGTTGAGCGCAACGCCACGGCGCAGAAGCTCGAGCGCTTTGCCGGCACCGACCAGCAGCTGTTTGCGACCCTGCTCGGCTTTCGCTTGGAGCGCGGCACCTTCCTGTCGGCGCTGCTGGCGGAGGGGCCGGCCAACGCCAATGCTGACAATCGCATCGCCACCAACCGGCAATCGTCGGAAGTCGCCTATAAGATCGTGCTCGAGCGTCTCGAGGGCGTGACCGATTCCCGTCTCGCCGGCGCCCTGAGCAGGCTGGTCGCAATCCACGATGCGCTCGTGTCGCTCCGGCCCAAGGCGGAAGCCGCCATCCACCAGGCGAGAGCCGAGCGCGACACGAAGCTCGCCGACGATTTCCGCAGGACCGCGCAGGACTATCTCGACGGGATTCTGGCGCTGACGGGTGAGCTCGAGAACGCGCTGAAGCTGAGCGATCCCGTGGTCGATCATCTCCTGGGCGTGAAGCAGTCGGCCTGGGCCGCGCGCAATTTCGGCGGCCTGATCGCGATCCGCCTGGAAGCCGCGGCGGCCAGTGCAAAACCCTGGAGCGCCGCCGACATGGTCGGCGCCGCCGAGGATACCGGCCGTGCCAAGCAGGCCTGGAGCCAGGTGCTGGACGCAGCCGGCCGCGCCGACGCGCCCGCCGGCCTCACCGACGTGATCGCGCGCTCGAAGCAGGGCGAAGCCGCCGCCATGGTCGAGCGCCAGCAGGGATTCATCAAGGCGCTGAGCAACAACCAGACGATCGACATCAAGGTCGAGGACCTCTCCAAGCTCAACACCGCCATCCTCAACTCCAGCGTCGAGGCCGGTCAGGTTGCGCTTGCCGAGATGGTCGCGCGCGCCGGCCAGCAAATGAGCTCGGCGAAGTGGAGCCTGGTGTTCAACGGCGCGATGATGCTGGTCGCGCTCGCCATCACCGTGTTCGGCTTCATCCTCGTCAACCGCCGCGTCAGCGTCCCGATCCGCAAGCTGACCCAGGCGATGCAGCGCCTCGCTGAGCGGGACTATGCGATCGAACTCGCCGGCATCGAGCGTGGCGACGAGATCGGCGAGATGTCGCGCGCGGTGTCGGTCTTCAAGGAGAACATGATCACGGGCGATCGCCTCGCCGAGGAGCAGGCGGACGAGCAGGGTCGGAGAGAGCGGCGCCAGCTTGCTGTCGAGCGGCTGATCGGAGAGTTCGAGAAGACCGTCACGGCATCACTGCATACGCTTGCCTCGGCGTCCGGCGAGCTGAACGGTACCGCGCAGTCGATGTCGTCGACCGCCGAGCAGGGCTCCTCTAAAGCGGCCTCCGTTGCGTCCCTCTCGGGTGATGCGTCATCCAACGTGCAGACCGTTGCCGCTGCCACGGAAGAGCTGTCGGCCTCGATCGCCGAGATCAGCCGCCAGGTCGCGGAATCCTCGAGTATCGCCGGCGCTGCCGCCGCGGAAGCCGATCGTACCAATGGCGAGGTGCAGGCGCTGGCGGACGCCGCCCAGCGCATCGGCGATGTCGTCGAACTGATCACGGGCATCGCAGAACAGACCAACCTGCTGGCGCTCAACGCCACCATCGAGGCCGCGCGCGCCGGTGAAGCCGGCCGCGGCTTTGCCGTGGTCGCAGCCGAGGTGAAGAATCTCGCGACGCAAACCGCGAAGGCGACTGAAGAGATCACCGGCCAGGTCGCCGCAATCCAGGGCGCGACGCGTTCGTCGGTGACCGCGATCCAGTCGATCGGCACCACCATCCAGCGCGTCAACGAGATCGCCGCCGCGATCGCCGCCGCGGTCGAAGAGCAGGGCGCCGCCACGCGCGAGATTGCCCGCAACGTGCAGCAGGCCTCCCAGGGCACCACGGAAGTCTCGCGTCACATCTCCGGCGTCTCGCAGGCCGCCGGCCAGACCGGTGCGGCCGCCGGCGAGGTACTCGATTCGGCCAAGATGCTGTCGCGCCTCTCGGACGACCTGAAGCGCGAGGTCGATCGCTTCGTCGAGGATCTCAGGGCGGCGTAGTTTTGCAGTGCGGTAGGGTGGGGTAGCCGGTCACGTTCTCGCTTGCTCAACAGGCGACAGCGCAAGGCGTAACCCACCGCTTGTCTCGTACGCGGGATGATGGGTTACGCCGGCGCCTGTCATCGGGTCGCGCTTCGCGCGGACCCGGTGGGCCAACCCACCCTACGAATCCCGCGAAGCCTCACGTCATGCTGCCGGGCATGAAGCAGCGGATCAGCGTGCGGCCGTTGACGTAGTACGGCCAGACCATGGTGCGACCGGCGCGGTTCGGCTCGGTGATCACGGTGTCGTCGGGCACCTCGACCCACATGCCTTCGAGACGAACGCGGTAATGGCCTTCCCTGGTGTCCCAGTCGGCATCGGCTACCGCGGTGCCGTCGGCGTCCGCGCAGCACGGGCCACCGCCTTTGCTGTGCAGGCTTTCGAACCAGCCTTTGAGGGGGGAATTTGCAAACTGGCCGTTGTCGCGGCCTAGTGCGGGGGCGCCGATCAGGGCAAGCGCCGCAACGAGAGGCAGTAACCGATAGCCGACAGACATCCTTTCGCCTCTTGAGTTTCGCACGCAAAAGACCGTCCGGCCCCCGGAGGCCCGGTGCGCACGTGATGTATTTTCGGCTGACACCCCCCGGCTGGACCGTTCCGCATCAGCGATTGCGACAACCCGCGGCTCGAAGCTTTGATCCTATTTGGGAACGCGCATCACTGCGGCCCTATCGGTCAGAAGTTGTGACCGATTGCCGATCGTCCATTTTGCCGACTTGATGCGCGCGCGAATTGAGCGCAGTTTGCGTTCGTGATTTGTCGTGAAGGGCTTTAAGGGGCTTTGGGATTCATGGTGATCGCATCGAAGGCGACAATCGCCGTTTGCTCATTCCTGCTGGTTGCGGCCGGGGGTACAGCGATCGCTGTCGGCACCGGTGGGCTGTGGCAGGCTTTGCGTGGCCAGCCCGAGGCCAAGGTCGCCGACGGCAATGCCGAATCCAAGCCGGAGGCCCGGACGGCACGCGCGGCGCCGCCCACATTCCTGCCGCCGAGTGCGCCGTCCGTCGCACCGTCAGCGTCGCCCAGCAATGACGTCGCCAATGCGCTCGGCAAAGCCGAGACCGCGCTTGCCGATCTGCCGACGCCAACCGCTCCGCCGCCCACTGCCAGCGAGGAGACCGGACCGCGCTTCGATGTCGCTCGCGTCGATGACGACGGCGAGGCGGTGATCGCCGGTCGCGCCGCGCCGGGCGCCCGCGTCGAGCTGCTGCGCGATGGTGAGAGCCATGCATCCGCAGTCGCCGATGCGTCCGGCCTGTTCGTGATGACCCCGCCCAAGCTGCCGCCGGGCAGCTACAAGCTCAGCCTGCAATCGACGGCGCCGGACGGCAGCGTGACGAAATCGAGAACCGACGTTCCCGTGACGCTGAACGCGATGGCGCAGCCACCGCGCGCCGCACAAGCGCGTACCGATGTCGCCAAGGTTGCAAAGGATACGCCCGCTGCCAAGGAAGTGTCTGCGAAGGAAGACAGTCCGGCGGCATCGCAGGCTGCATCGCCAAGCACCGCACAATCGGTTCTGGCACTCGCCGCCGCATCGCCCGTCGAGAAGGGCCCGTTGCGCTCCAGGGTGGAGGCGACGGGGGCGATTGCCAACAGCCGCATCGTCATCCGAGGCGACAGCCTCTGGCAGATCAGCCGCCGCGCCTATGGCGACGGCCTCAACTACGCCCTGATCTACAACGCGAACCGCGACAAGATCCACAACCCGGACCGGATCTATCCCGGCCAGACATTCGTCTTGCCGCGCAAGGCAAGGTGAGGGGTTCTCGCTCCGTAAATTGTAGGGTGGGTTACTGAGCGCGGGAACTTTCTGTTCCACTGCGCGTCATTCTCGTTGTGACGAGATGCGGCTCGACCCGGAGACTTGGTGCTGAGGAGTGAGCCAGGGTGACCATCATGTCGAAATCCCGCTTTGGATTTGCGGCCGCCGGGATCGCGCTGGTCGTTCTCGCGCTGCTGCCTGACGTGGCCGAGGCCGGCTTCGGGCTGCGAGTCGGCGGCCCGCTTGGCGTGGCACGCTTTGCGATGGCGCGTATGCTCGGGGTTGCCGGCATCCGCCACATGCGTTTGGCGGCGCGGCGCGGCCATGCCCGGATGGCGGCGCTGCATCCGCAGGATCTTCGCTCTGCCGCGGACGCCGTCCGCCCGACCGTTCGGGCCCAGCTCACGGCCGTTGCGGCGCTGGCCGGCTGGCGCGGCGGGCGCGCCGAGCAGGGCTGGTGGCAGCACGCCGACGGGACCTATGGCTGGGTCGGCCCCCTGTTCTGGCCGTTCGCCGATGACGACATCACCGATTTCACGATGCGCGGCGACGGCACCGCGCTGTGGGCTTATGGCTATGGCGATATCTATGCCGCGATCTTCGCGCCCTATGCCCCGACCGAGCTCGCCGCCTACACGGCGACCGGCCGTCGTCACCGCAGGGTCCCCGAGCTCCAGCAGCTCTGCGACACCGGCGATGCCGTGGGCCTTCCGATCGATGCCATCCTGCGCACGGTGCAGCCGAACGAGGTCCAGCGCGCCGGCCTCGACGAGCTCGCAAGTGCGTGGGGCTCGGCTGGTGCGACGATCCGCTCATCCTGCCCGACCGATGCGGCCGCCAATGCGATCGATCGCTTCGCGCTGATGCAGCGCCGCCTCGAGGCGATGATCAACGCGGTGGATGCGGCCGCACCATCGCTCGCAAAATTCTACGGCCTGCTCGACGACGAGCAGAAGTCGCGCCTCAACGCGCTCGGCAAGGACAGTCGCGCGAATGCTGCCGAGACCAAGCGCAAGGAGATGCAGGCCGCGGCGTGCAAAGCGCCCGCTGAGCTCCCGAGCGACGAGCAGGCCCAGCGTCAGTACGAGCAGCTCGTAAAGCAGCAGTGGCCGGCCGACGAGATCGGTGCTGCCCTTCGCCTCGACGATACCAAGCGCGCTGCGCTGGAGGTGCTGCAAGACACCACCATGCGCACCATGGAGGCCTTGTCCCCCTGTCCGCCGCAGAACCTGCACACCCCTCAAGCTCGCCTCAAGGCGGTGAAGGCGCGGCTCGATGCCGTGCTCGAGACGGTGAAGACCGTAGGCGACGCGCTCGACGATTTCGAGTGGGGGCTCTCCGACGAGCAGAAGACGCAGTTCGAGGCGATGGGGCTGAAGCGGGGCGTGTGAGCAGCGGAGAGGTGCGGGCTGTCGCCACATGGACACTCTTCTCCCTCCGCCTTGCGGCAGGGCTATCGCATTTGATGTGAGAGCTCGAGGCGTTGAAGCTTCCAGATCGTCGTGACCGGGCTTGTCCCGGCCATCCACGCCTTGCCCCGGCACCAAGAACGTGGATGCCCGGGACAAGCCCGGGCATGACGACCTCTGGTGAATGCCCATATGCGATGGCCCTGCCCGCAAGGGGGGAGGGAATGCAGCGGAGGCGACGTTGTCGAGCCTGCGCGCTACCCGCACGCCCAGTCGAACTTCATGTCCTTGAAATCGAGCTGCGCGTTGCCACCGCCGAAATTGTAGCCGCCGAACTCTTCCTCGAACTCGATGTAGAACGGGCTCATCTCCGGCACCCACTGGTTGGGTCGCATGGTCCCGCCAAGATGATTGTTGCCGTGGTTCTTGGCCCAGTCGTGCTCGCGCCAATTCTCCAGCCTGCTCGCATCGCCGACATAGTAGTAATAGGGCTGGTAGCCGGTGGGTTCGCCTCGCCAGAGATGTTCGTCTCGGGGCGCCTTGCCGGCGTTGGGGTCGCGCTCGCGCGGTTGCAGCGCGATCGCTCGGTTCTCGGCGAGATTGGCGCGCGGCGGGCCGGCGAACATCTTCTTCGCGTAGGGGGCGGCGTCTTCGTGAAAGGCGCTGGCCCCGCCGACGTCGAGCCAGCGCGGCCGCTCTAAGGTCGCGAGCGCAAGCGGTGCCGGCGGGATCGCGAAGGCGCCGACATATTCGCGCGCCGTCAGCAGAAGCGCGGCATATTCGTAATCGAGAATGTCCGTCATGCGGGCGAGGCGCGGGTGTGAGGGGTGTGCTAGCACCGCCTCGCGGATTTCAGGATCGTCCGGCGCGCCGCCGCCATTGTGGTCAAGGGCGGGCGCGAAGAACGACAGCGCGACGATGTCATCGCCATGCACGCGATAGTCGTCCGGCAGCTTCAAGGTGAAGCCGTGCATCAGCGGATAACCGGAAACCGGATCGAGCGGCCACTGCTCGCTGGCGATACCCGGCGGCAGGCCGAATACCCAGCCATTGTCGCTTTGCCGATCGGCGGCGCGATCCAGCATCTGCAAATCATAGGCGCGCGAAGGCGGGGCAAGCGTCACGATCGATCTCTTCATGCGAACGCCTCGCGATCGAGGCGATCGTTAGTCGTGGGCAGGAGCGGTGAGGTTCGTGGGACGGGGGAGGGAGTTTTGCCGGAGGAGCGCGCCGCGTTCTCAACTGTCATCGCCCGGCTTGATCGGGCGATCCAGTATTCCAGAGACGGTGGTGATCAATCGAGCAGCCGCGGCGTACTGGATGCCCCGGTCAAGCCGGGGCATGACAGTGAGTGTTTGGCACGCATCGTCGCTCACATCCTCCGCCGCGCCGCCGACGCATCCACGACATTGTCGACTTCGTCGCGCCAGCTCAGGATCTCCATCGCGAGCACGGGGTGATTGAAGCCCTTGAGCTGGAGATCATCGAGCGGGCGGGCTTCGACCCAGGGCTCGACGATGCCGTAGACGCGCCGCGCGACCACGACCTGTCCGGCCTTGGCCTCGTCGCACAGGCGCGAGGCGAGATTGGTGACGCTGCCGATCGCGGCGTATTCCAGTCGCTGCTCGAAGCCGATCTGGCCGAGCGTGGCATAGCCGAGCGCGACGCCGACGCCGAAGCCGAGCGAATGGCCGCGGTTCTTCCATTTCTCGGTCAGCTTGCCGATCGCATCGCGCATCTCGACGGCCATCTTCACCGCGCGCTTGGTGTGGTCGGCAAATTGAATCGGTGCGTTGAACAGGATCATCACGCCGTCGCCGGCGAAGCGGTCGAGCGTGCCCTCGTAGCGGTGGATCAAATCGCCGAGCGCTGCGTGGTATTCGCGCAGCACGTTCATTGCCTCTTCCGGCTCGGTCGCTTCGGTGAATGAGGTGAAGCCGCGCAAATCGCAGAACACGACGGTGACCTCGCGGCGATGGCTGTCGAGCAGCGCATCATGGCCGTCGGAAGAAGCGATGAGCTGTGCGACCTGCGGGGCGAGGAAGCGTTCGAGCCGCTTGATGCGGCCGATCTCGCCAAGCTGCTTTTCGACGCGCTCTTCCAGCGAGCGGTTCCAGTTGCGGAGCTGCTCGGTCTGCTCCTGCAATTTTGTCGCCTGCTGCTGCACCGTCTCATGGGCGGCCGCAAGCTCGCGGCCTTTGTGGTCGACCTCGGTGAAGAGCCGCGCATTGCGCATCGCGAGCACCGCCTGGTGCGCGAAGGTGCGCATCAATCCGGTGAGGCTGCTTAGGAACTCGCCAGCCGCGCGGCGCAGCACCACCAGCGAGCCGAGCGTGCCCTGCTGGTCGACCAGCGGCACCACGAGCACGGAGTGGAAGCCGGCATTGACCGCGACGTCGCGCAAAGGCTGCTCGGGGGCCTCATCGAGATCGGGAAGCGCGATCGGCTCTCCGCTCCTTGCGGCGTCGCTGAGCAGGCTCGCGCCCTCGTCGATGGTGACGTGCGCGCCGTCGGTCGACTTGTCGATGCCGTTGGCCTCGACCAGGTTGAACTGGTGCTTCTCGGCATCGTAACCGTAGATCAAGACCGCGTCGGCCTGGGTGATCTCGATCGCGCGTGCGGCAATCGTCGGCAAGACCGCATCGAGATCGAGCGAGGAGGCGACGGCGCGGCCGACTTGCTCGAGAACCTTGAGCTCGTTGATGGACTGCGCGAGGTCGCGCGTGCGTTCCTCGACCTTGGTTTCGAGAACCGAATAGGTCTCCTGGATCTGGCCGGCCATGCGGTTGAACTGGCCGGCGAGCTCCTCCAGCTCATCGGAGGTCTTCACGTCGATGCGGTGGCTGAAATCGCCCTCGCCGAGCCGGTTTGCACCGGCACGCAGCGCGGTGATCGGGATGAGCATGCGCCGCGCCAGCAGCGTGCCGGCGAGGATCGCAACCAGCAGGCCCATGCCGATCAGAAGCGCGACCCGCACCAGCTGGTCGCGGATCGGCGTCAGCGCCTGCGCAGTCGGCTGCTCGAACAGCACCGTCCAGTCGAGCTTTGGCACCTCGCTTGTAGCCGTCAGCACCGCGTGGCCGTTGAAGTCGGCTCCGGAGGACGCGCCGTCGCGGTCGGAGGCAATCGCGGCTGCGACTTGCGGCAGTTTCGAAAGGTCGGCGGCGACGTCCGGCCCCTTTGACGATGCCGCCAGCACTCTGCCGTGCGGATCAACCACATAGGCAAACGCAACCTTGCCGACCTGGGTGTCGGACAGCAACTCGGCGAGGAAGCCGAGGTCGACCTCGGCCAGCGTGACGCCGGGCTTGAAGCCGGAATGCGCGACCGAGATCGTCATGAACGGCTCCTGGTCGATGAAATGAGCCGGCGCGTAACTGGTGCCGCGAGCGACGGCGTCGGTGAAGCGCATGTCGCGCGCGTAGTCCGTGCTGCTGCCGCTGGAGACCGCGGCGCGCGACACGCGTTGCACCACCTGGCCCTCGCCGTCGAGCTGGGTGAGCCGGCTCACGGCCGGGACCTGGTTCAGGAGCTGGACATAGTCGGCGCGGCGCTTCTCGATGGTGTCCTGCGAGGCGCGCGTTACCCAGCTGATCTGGCGCTCGAGATCGGACATCGATTGCTCGATGCGCTTGGAGACGGCCTGCGCTTTCTCCTCGAGGCCGTCGGTCAGACTTGTCCTGGTGGCGCGATAAGAGATCCAGGTCTCCATCGCGCCGTTGACCGCGAGCACGAACACGACGAGGCCGACGAGCGAGACGACGTATTTGGCGAACAGGCCCTCGCGGAAAAACCAGGTCTTGTCTTTCGCTCCCGCCATCCAGATCCTCACGCGCCACGGCCGATGCTGGGGCTGTGGGCCGTTTTAGCACAGTTCAGCCGCCATGGCGGTAAGCTCGGCCGGCGTGGTTACCCATTGTGGGCTAGGAGAGCCTTCCGCAGGCGTCGAATCGTCGCAGTAAGCAGGGCTTTGCGCTGGCGCGCCGCCCGGAAAAATCACCGGTTAAAGAGCTGGCGCAGCACGTCATTCATCGGCTGGCTGTCCTGCTGTTCGGCGGGCGGGTTGGCGGGCGGGTTGTCCTGGACCGGCGGCGCCGGTGAGGCTTGCGGCGCCGGTTGCGCCGGCGTTCCGGGTAGGCCGCGGCTGCGGCCGGTGCTGGTCCCGGGGGCACCGCCGGACAGGCCCTGCTGGATCAGATTGCCGATCGCCTCGCCTAGCGCGCCGCCGAGCGGATTGTTTTGCGGCGGCTGTCCTTGCGGATTGGCATTGCCCGCATTGTTTCCGCCTGGGGCAGCGCCGCCGAGACCGAAGCTGCCCAGGATGTTGCCCAGGCCGGCGCCATCGGGACCGAACAGGCCCTTGCCCATCTCGCGCAGCTTTGCATAGGCAGCCTCCGGATTGTCGAGCATGCCCGCCATGTCCGGATAGATTTTTGGCTGCGACCAGGAGCCCTCGATCATCACGGGAATGCCGAAGCCGATGGGATCGGAGGTGCGGCCCTGGCCCTCGGTGGTCATCACCAGTTTCGGCTCGACGCGAAAACCCATCATCTTGGTGTCGAGCGCGATCGTGCCGGCGCCGGTCACACGCACCAGTGGGCCGATCAGGTTGAGATCGGTCGTCACCGCCTGGCCCTTGTCGATGCTGAAGGAGGCTGAGAGCTGCGTCAGATCCGTGCTCTGCTCCTGGCTGTCCTGCCAGCCGGACAGGGTGGACGTGGTCAGCGAGCGGATCATCTGCGCGACATTGATGCCGCGGATGGCGCCGTCCTGGAAATTGGCGAACGCCGTGCCCTGCATGTTCGCCATCAACGCACGCTGGCTGACGCCTGCAGAGCGCACCGCGATCTTTGCCTGCAGCTTGCCGTCGAGCCGGTCGAAATCGGCGAGCCCCTTGAGCAGCGGCAATGCGCGCACGCCGACGAGGTCGGAATGCATGGCAAAGCTCGGCGCGCCGCCGGTCGCATCCAAGATCACCTCGCCGGAGACCTGGCCGCCATAGGCGCCGAGATTGGTCGTACCGGCCTTCAGCACGCCGCCGGCGAGCTTTGCATCGAGCGCAAGAGGTCCAAAACGCGCTTCGCCGATATTGGCCTCGGTCGCCGAGACCCGCATCTGCGCGTCGACATAGTTGAGTGCGGAGATGCTGATCGGCGCATCGCTCCAGGGCTGGCCGGCGGCACCGTCGGCCGATTTCGACAGGGGAATGTCGAGCCGCTGGAAGTCGAGATCGAGCTTGAGCAGCGGCTTGCTGGCGATGTCGACCGAGGCCCAGCCGTTGAACGCGCCTTCGCCAAGCGCGCCGTTGATGCCATTGACCATCACGACCGAGCCGTTGAGCCGAGCCTCGGCGTGGCCGCTGAGCTGCGACTGCAACAGGCTCGGTGCGTCGATGGCGAAGTCGAGCGGGATCGTCTGCCGCTCGACCGGCGCCGCAGGCATCACGGCCTTGATGTCGAACTTGATGCCGTGATCGCCAGCCCGCGCCGTGCCCTTGAGACTGACCTTGCGCTCGGCATTCATGGTCGCATCCGCGTTGATCGCGCTGAGCCGGCTCTCGACACGGTCGCGGGCGACCGAGAACGCCACTTCGCCGTCGGCGACCTTGAGGCGGTCGATGCTGACGTCACCGGCGGCCAGCGGCACCGCCGGCTTCGATGCAGCGGCCGCGTTCGGCCTGCGCTCGCGCAGCAGCGGCTGGTAGAGTACGGGATGGGTGACGACGAGATCGCCGATCTTCGGATGTCCCGACCACACGCTCGCCAGCGACATGTCGGCCTGAACGTTGTCGATGGTGAGGCGATTGATGCCGGTGTGGTCCTTCGGATCCTGGAGCGTGAGGTCGCTCAGCGTCACATTCAGCGTCGGCCATACGCTGACCTTCGTGGTGCCCGCGATCGTCAGGCGGTAGCCGGTCGCGCTTTCTACCCGCGAGGTGATTGCCGAGGTCAGGAATCCGGAGGGGACCCCGATCACCAGCAGAAGCGCGATGACGATGATGACGGCGGCGACCGCAGCGCCGGCGAATTTCACTGCTCTCATGTCGACTTTCCAAACGGAGCGGTATCGAACCCGGCCGGCCCGATCACCCGTCCGTTGCCCGTCAGTCTATCCCGGGAGGGGAAACCGCTCCAAGCTGCCAAAAATAAACAGGAGGTGCTGCAAAGTTATGTGACTTATGACACACTTCTCTCCGCGGGTTTTCCGCGAGTCTGATGTTGATGGTTCCGGGGGAATTGCCAAGGGGATTACCAAGGGATTGCAAAGGAAATTGCCATGAGCAAACAGGCCGAATTTGCGGTCATTCTGAAAATGAATCCGATGTTCGCCGACCTCGGTGCGGACGAACTGCAGCGCTTGTCCAATCTCTGCCATACCCAGCATCTGGCGAATGGCGAAGTGCTGTTCCAGAAAGGGGACCCCGGCGATGGGCTGTTTGGCGTCCGCCGCGGCCAGGTCCGGATCGAGACCGGCGCCCCTGATGGCAGCAGGCTGACGCTGAATTTCATGGGACCGGGAGACCTGTTCGGCGAGGTCGCCGTGCTCGACGGCCAGGACCGCACCGCGGATGCGACCGCGGGCGAGGCCAGCGAGCTGTTCGTGCTGCGGCGCGAGGATTTCCTCGCCTTCCTGGAGCGCGAGCCGAAGGTCGCGATCAAGATCATCACGCTCTTGTGTCAGCGCATCCGCTGGCAGAGCGAGCGCATGGAAGAGTCCATGCTCCAGCCCCTGCCGGTGCGGCTTGCCCGCAGGCTGTGCGCGCTCGCCGCCGATTTCGGCTCGGAGGTGCATATCTCGCAGGAGCAGCTCGGCGTCTTCGTCGGCGCCGCCCGCGAAAGCGTCAATCGTCAGCTCCAGGCCTGGCGCAAGGAGGCGATCCTCGACCTGCAGCGTGGTCGGATCCTGCTCAAGAACATGGCCAAGCTGACGTCGATCGCGCGGAATGAATAGGGGTAGGTAACGCCTACTCCGCCGCCGGATGCACGATGCTCTTCGGCACCGGTGTTGCTTGAGCAGGTGTAGCCGCGACCGTCGGCGCAGCATGGTGCTCGTCGGCGTCCGTATCTGCGCTGTGAACGATCAGCCGCTTGCCGAAGCGCCAGCTCAGCGCGCCGATGTCGTCCATCACCATGAACATCGCGGGCACGAACACCAGCGACAGCACGGTGGAGAAGATCAGGCCGCCGATCACCGCGAGCGCCATCGGCGAGCGGAACTCGCCGCCGGCGCCGACCGCGAGCGCGCTCGGCATCATGCCGGCGACCATCGCGATCGTGGTCATCACGATGGGGCGGGCGCGCTTCATGCCGGCGTCGATCATGGCTTCGTCGCGCGGCTTGCCTGCGCGGATCGCTTCGATCGCAAATTCGACCAGCATGATCGCGTTCTTGGTCACGATGCCCATCAGCATCAAAATGCCGATCCATACCGGCGTAGTGAGTTGCTTGCCGGTCACGAGCAGCGCGGCGATCGCACCGCCGATCGAGAGCGGCAGTGAGAACAGGATGGTGATCGGCTGCAGGAAGGTGCCGAATAGCAGCACCAGCACGGCATAGACCATCATCAGGCCGGCGGTGATCGCGGTGGCGAAACCATCCGACAGCTCGTTCAGGCTTTCGGCGTCGCCGGACGGGCTGACCCTCACGCCCTTCGGCAGGCTCTTCATCACCGGCAGCTCGTAGATCTTCCGCGTGGCATCGCCGAGCGCGGCGTGGCCGACGAGGTCGGCGGCGACGGTCGCCTGACGTTCACGGTCGTAGCGGTTGATGGTGGTCGGGCCCTGGTCGAGCTTGACGTCGGCGATGACCGAGAGCGGTACGCCGCCCTTCTCGCCGCGCTCGCCGAGCGGCACCCGCAACTGTTCGAGCGTTTTCAAATTGCCGCGCGCGGCATCTTCGAGCTGAACGCGGACCGGCACCAGCCGGTCGCCGACGTCGAACTTCGCGAGCGCAGGTCCCACGTCGCCGATGGTCGCGACGCGGATGGTCTGCGACAGGATTTCGGTCGAGACACCGAGCCGTGCCGCAAGCTCGGCGCGGGGCTCGATGCGCAGCTCGGGCCGCTCCAGTGCGGTTTCCGAGATCACGTCGGAGATGGTCGGGATCCGCTTCATCTGCGTCGCAAGCTCGCTCGCAACGTTGTTGACGATGTTGGCGTCGACACCTGTGACGACCAGCGAGATCGCGCGCAGGCCGTTCTCGTCGAGGAACCAGAAGCGGATGTCGGGGATGCTCTCGAGCTCCTGGCTGATCGAGGATTCGAGCTCGCGCTGGGTGATCTTGCGCTCGTTCTTCGGCGTATAGTTGATGATCAGGGAGGCGCGCCGGACTTCCTGCGTGCCCGGCGGGACGCGGCCGCCGTCGACGAATATGCTCTTCACCTCGGGCCGCTGGCGCAGCCGCGCGACGATGTTCTCGGTGACCTTCTCGGTATAGGAGAGCTGGGTGCCCGGCGGCAGCTCGATCGCGAGCAGCGATCGCGCACTGTCCTGCGCCGGCAGGAAGCCCTGCGGCAACAGCGTGATGCTCCAGATCGACGCGGCGAAGATGCCGAAGCCGATCAGCACGGTGATGAAATAGTGCTTCACCGACCACGCCACGATCTTGTGGTAGGTGCGCAGCACGCGGCCTGGCGGCGGTTCCTCGTGATTGTGATGCTTGAGGAAATAGGCCGCCAGCATCGGCGTGACGAAGCGCGCGGCGAGCAGCGAGAAGAACACTTGCACCGAGACGGTGATGCCGAACTGCTTGAAGAACTGCCCGGCGATGCCGGACATGAAGCTTGCGGGTGCAAAGATCGCGATGATCGTCAGCGAGATCGCGATGACCGCGAGCCCGATCTCGTCGGCTGCTTCCAGCGCGGCACGATAGGGCGATTTGCCCATGTTCATGTGCCGCACGATGTTCTCGATCTCGACGATGGCGTCGTCGACCAGAATTCCGGTCGACAGCGTGATGGCGAGGAAGCTGACGAGATTGAGCGAGAAGCCGAGAAGATCCATCGCCCAGAATGCCGGGAAGATCGACAGCGGCAGCGAGATCGCGGCGATGATGGTGGCGCGCAGGTCGCGCAGGAACAGCAGCACGATGATGACGGCAAGGATCGCGCCCTCGAACAGGGTCGAGATCGCGGCCTCGTAATTGCCCTTGGTGTATTCGACCGAGGTGTCGATCAGCTTCAGGTCGACGTCGGGATAGGCGATCTTGAGCGCATCGATGCGCTTCTGCACGGCGGCGGCGACCACCACGTCGCTGGCGCCCTTCGAACGCTTGATGCCGAGGGCGACGACCGGCTCGCCGTTGAAGCGGGCGAAGGTGCGGCGGTCGGCGATGGTGTCGGTGACTGTGCCGAGATCGTCGAGCCGGACCTCGCCGCCGCCGAACAGCGGGATCATGGTGCCGGCCAGGTCGCTCAGCGTCTTGGCGCCGGCCAGCGTCCGGATCGCCTGATCGTTCTTGCCGATCTCGGCGCGGCCGCCGGCGACGTCGACATTGGTGCCGCGCAGGCTCTGGCTGACATTGACGGCCGTCAGCCCCATGGCCTGCAGCCGGTCCGGATCGAGCGAGACCAGGATCTCGCGCTCGACACCGCCGATGCGCTCGACCTGGGCGACACCGCGCACGCCCTGCAGCGCGCGCTTGACCACGTCGTCGACGAAATAGGAGAGCTGTTCCGGCGTCTTGCCGGGCGAGATCGCGGCATAGGTGACGATCGGCAGGCCGATGACGTCGACGCGCTGGATCAATGGCTCGGTGACGTTCTGCGGCAGGTTGGAGCGCACCCGCGTCACCGCGTCCTTGACGTCGTTCAGCGCGCGGTCGGTGTTGGTTTCCAGGGCGAACTGGATCGTCGTCACCGACAGGCCGTCGGTGATCTGCGAAGTGATGTGCCGCACGCCTTCGACGCCGGAGACCGCGTCTTCAACCGTCTTGGTGACCTGGGATTCAAGCTCGGCGGGAGCTGCGCCGAATTGCGACACCGCCACCGAGATCACGGGGATGTCGGCTGAAGGCAATCGCGTCACCGCGAGCTTGGTGAAGGACACCCAGCCGAGGATCAGGAGAATGATGGAAAAGACGACCGACGGCAGCGGATTGCGGATCGACCATGCCGAGATATTGAGAGCCATCAGCGTACTCGCGATCGATCGAGTTCATCGGCGAAGACGGTCTTGATCTGGTCGCCGTCATGGAGCGAAGAGCCGGCGTCGGCCACGACGATCTCGCCGACGTCGAGACCTTCCAGGATTTCCATTGCGGTATCAGAGGTCAGCCCGACCCGCACCCGTCGCGTCTCGACCGTGTTTCCTTTGACCACCTGGACGGTGAGATGGTCAATGGCGGTCTTGGGAACCGCAACGCCGCAGCTCCGCTTGGCGTCGATGGAGGCGCGGGCAAACATGCCGACCTTCAGTGACGGATTGTTGGCAACGCTGATCCGGACGCGGCCGAGCTGCGTGGCGCGGTCGATCTCGGGCGAGACCAGTCGGACCCGGCCGATCAGATCGGGGGCGTCGTCCCGGCTGATCCGAACCGTCGCGCCGGGATTGAGTTTTGGCATGTGCACGGCCGGCACCTGCGCATCGAGCTCGATCTCGCCGCCGACGGCGATGCGGAACATCGGACCCGCCTGCGGCGAGGCCGGGGCGCCCACGACGGTGCGGACTTCGGTGACGAGGCCTGCGGCGGGTGCCTTGAGCGAGATCGGTCCCTGCGGTCCCGGTCGCGCCGGCTGTCCCGGCATCTGCGGAGGCGGGCTCAGCCGCGCCAGTTCCTGGTTCTCGGTGACGGTGGCGCCTTCGGCGACGAAGAGGTCGGTGACGCGCGATCCTTCCTGGTCGGCAGTCACCACGGCCTCGCGGCGCGGCACGAAGAAACCGGTCACGCGCACCAGATCGGAGAAGCAGGCATTGGTCGATTTGGTCACGACCACGACGGCTTCGCCCGGCGTCTCCTTCACTTCCGGGCGATGGCGGTGCTCGAACCAGTAATAGCCGGCGCCGAGCACGACGATGAACGCCGCGGTTCCCGCAGGCTTGAGGTATTCGGTGATGTTCATCGCCGGATCATCCTGGCCTGGCTCGCTGTCGCCCGCTCGCGGCCCGCCACTGAAAGAGTTTCCCCGAAACGAAGCTGCGTCCCGCAAGGCTGCGGGACGCGCGTCGGACACACGGATTTACCACATCACGACGAGGCACTTGAACAATTGTCGCCGTTACTTGGACGCAGTGGTCTTGTTTTCCATATTGACGACCTGCACCCGGCGATTGACCTCGGCCATCGGCTGGCTCGGATCCTTCAGCTTGCTCTTGCCATAGCCGACGGTGACGAGATCGGCCGCGGGAATGCTGTACTTGTCGATGAGGTAGCGCTTGATCGAGTCGGCGCGGCGCTCCGACAGGTCCTGGTTGTAGCCTTCGCCCCCGGCGGCGTCGGTGTGGCCGGCGACGACGAAGGTCGAGCCCTTGAGGTCGGGATTGGTCAATGCGCGGCCGAGCGCCTGCACGGATGGCATCGACTTGGCGCTGATATTGGCCGAGTTGTAGTCGAAGGTGATCTCGAGATCGATATTCGGCTTGTCCTTGGCGGCGGCTGCGATTTCCTCGCGTTCGGTCACTGAGAGCGAGCGCGTGGCGCGGCCCCGCACGCTCTGGAGCAATTTGGTCTCGGCGGCGCTCGGCGCCGGATCGGTGGTTTGCGGTCCGATCGAGAGGCCACGCGTCAGGGGCTTCTTCGGTGGCGCGAGCGCCCGGACGATCTGGTCCTCGGTGACGTTGTTATTGGTGTCCTTGTCGTCGCCCGCGAATGCGCTTCCCAGCGGCAGCGTCAGCGCGGCGCTGATCGTGAGGATCGAGAGAAGCGCGGTCACGCCCTTTGCAGCCAATCTCATTGCCAGTCCCTCCTGCAAAAATTCCTGCAACAAGCCCGGAAGCGCCCTTGCGGCATCCTTCCCTTGGTCTCCGCAGAGCTCTCGGGGGTTCGAGGCGCGTCGCCCCGAATCTCAAAAAAATGTCAACGGACTCCGTAACTTGCGAACTCCTGGACGATGTTCGGATCCATCGCCTTGGCATTCGCAATGTCCAGCGCGCCTTCCGGGGCCGAGCCGTTGCGCTGCTTGGCAAGCCCCCGCCCATAGAGCGACGAGGTCAGGCGCGGGTTGATCTTCAGTGCCGCATCGAAATCCGAGATGGCGTTCTTCACCGCGCCGGATTTCAGGTTGACCAGGCCGCGGCTGTCCAGCGCATCGACGAAGTTCGGGCGCAGCCGCAAGGCCTCGTTGCAATCCTTCAGCGCGCCCTGGAGGTCGCCGATCACGGTACGGGTCCAGCAGCGGTTGTTGAGGGCCTCGACGTCCTTGGGATTGATCCGGATCGTGTCGTCGAAATCCTTGATCGCAAGGTTATAGGCGCCCTTGCTGGCATAGACCTGGCCGCGCCGGTAGAGCGCGTTCACGTCGTCGGGGTTGGCCGCAATCTTGGCGGTCAGGCTCTTGATGGTCGGGTCGTCCGCCAGCGTGGCCTGGCTCGGTCCGGTGTCGCCGGTATTGGGACTGGTGCCGACGTCGGCCGGCTTGGCCGGCGGCTGCGGCGGGGGAATAGCCGCATCAACCTGCGGCTTCGGTGACGGTGCAGGAGCGGGGGAAGGCGCAGGAGCGGGGGGCGGAGCAACATTCGCTTCGACCTGCGGCTTCGGCGGGGCGGGCGGTGCCGGGGCAGCGGGAGTTTGGGCAGGTGTCGGTGCAGGCGGGTTGTTTGCAACCACCGGCGGCGTGGGCGCGGGTGGGACCGGCGACGGGGTGGTCGGCTGTGTCGTGGCCGCCGGCCGCGATCCGCTGGCGCCCGGAATGAAGGAGAAATCCTCGGCCAGCGAGGACGAGATCCACGGCACCTGCTCGTTGCGCGAGGCGCGGGTGACGCCCATCTTGGTGCGGTTCAGCGTTTCCTCCGCCATCAGGTCGGGGACGCGGATTTCCTTCAAAAGTTCCTGGACGAACAGGCTGCGGTCACCGCCGGCATCCGAGGTCACCGAGCTCAAGGCTGCCGAATACATCACCAGCGTGCCGTTCGGCGCGATCACCGGGGCGAGGCCCGCGGAGAAGCTGCGGAACCGCCGCTCGAACGGGTTGCGCCGGGAGGCATCGATCAGCGCGATCTTGACGCCGGCGCCGCGGGTGTTGATCTCGCCGAGCACGGTCTCGATGCTGAAGCCGTCGCGGCGCACGTCGGACTCGGTCCAGATCTGGGCGTCGACCGGGATCATGTAACTCTGGCGCGCGGACTGGATGCCGAAGCCGCTGTAGAAGATCAGCACGACCGCGCCGGGCTTGATCTTGCCATAGAGCTTGTCGAAGGCCCGGCGCATGCCGTCGCCGGTCAGGTTCTCGCCGACATCGACGGTAAAGCCGTCATGCTTGAGCTCGTCGGCGACGTCGCGTGCGTCGTTGATCGGCTCCTTCAGCGGGCTGTCGGCATCAGGATACTTGGCATTGCCGATGACCAGCGCATAGCGGTCGCCGGCGGCAAAGGACGGGGCGGTCAGGACGACCGAGAACGTCAAGAGCAGAAGCGAAAGAAAGCGAATCTTCATAACGAGCGCGGTCCAGCCAAAAAGGCGCCGTTCGCAAGCTTTGCGCCACGGCGACCTTAACTTACGCAATTTGCATTATCAAACCGGGGGGTGGGGGCGTCAACCGCTTGGAGACACGGCGTTATCGCGACAATTGACCGCGACGCCGCGGAAAAGATGGAAGGGACTAAAGCGGCTGTCACGGCATCGCTCGATCGGAGGGGAGCCCGGCGGGGATACCTCTCTTAGCGCGGCCATCGCGACAAAAATGTGATCGGTCTCACACGGCGGCAGCGCCAGGGGCGATGTTTGACCTTTGCGTCCGGCGATGGCTTGCTGCGTTCGCGACCGCTCTCAGCCTCCCTTCAACGAAAAAAGTGCACCATGGGAAATCTCTACGAAGTCTACGCACTGCGCTACGCGACGATGTCGCCCCGCACCCCCCACATGAACTTCCTGTCGCCGGACCCGCATGAGAGCACCGCGCAGGATCTCGACTATTTCGTCTGGCTGATCCGTGGGGGCGGCCGCGATATCCTGGTCGATACCGGCTTCAATGCCGAGGAAGCCACCTTGCGCGCCCGCAAGCTGACGCTCAATCCGGTCGACGCGCTGGAGCGCTTTGGTGTCAAGGCATCAGCCATTGCCGACATCATCGTGACGCATCTGCATTACGACCACGCCGGCAACCTCGATCGCTTTCCGAATGCGCGCTTCCATCTGCAGGAGCGCGAGATGGCTTACGCGACTGGCCGCTGCATGTGCAACGGCCTATTGCGACATCCATTCTCGGTCGAGCACGTCACGCAGATGGTGCGCCATGTCTATGGCGAGCGCGTCAGCTTCTATTCCGGCGACGGCGAGGTGGCGCCTGGCGTGACCGTGCATCGCGTCGGCGGCCATTCCGACGGCTTGCAGGTGGTCAGGGTCGAGACGGCGCGCGGGCCCGTGGTGCTCGCCTCCGACGCTGCGCACTATTACGCCAATCTGCAGCGGCGCAGCCCGTTCCCGATCGTCTACAATGTCGGCGACATGGCCGCAGGCTGGGAGACGATCGAGCGCCTCGCCGGTCATCCCGATCGCTTCATCCCCGGACATGATCCGCTGGTCACCGAGATCTATCCGCGCGCCAGCGACAAGGTCGATGCCTGGGCACTGCACCTGCCGCCGACGCGGTCGTTTGCGAAGTGACGCATCTCCGTCATTCCGGGGCGCGCGTCAGCGCGAACCCGGAATCTCGCGCCACAACTTCTGGATTCCGGGCTCGCGACTTCGTCGCGCACCGGAATGACGAGGAGAGAGAGCGAAGCCGCGCTCTCAATCCCTCATCCCGAGGAGGGCGCAGCGGCCGTCTCGAAGGATGCAGGCCAAGATGCAGAAGCGGGGGCCTTCATGGTTCTCGCGGCGATGCGAAGCATCGTCCGCTAGACGGCGCTTGCGCGCCTCCTCACCGTGAGGGTCAGCTAAGTCAGGGCGCGTATGAGGTCCGCGGTGCCCTGATAGCGGACCTCGCCAGAGGTCCGAGTCGGGTCAGAAGACGACTTACTTTGATCCCAACAGCGGGCTTATCACGCCAGCGTCTGTGATGCCGAGCATTTGTCCGAGTTTCACCGCGCGCGGCAAGACCCAAAACGGCGAGTCGGGATCGAATGGCGCGGGCTCATAGGTGATATTGTAGAGTGTCTTGGCACAAATCTCTTCGAAGGCGTATTGAGCGACAGCTAGCTGATCCTCGCGTCTATGTGCCGCTAGCGTCTTATTTCTGATTTCATTGAACAGGGCATGCGCTTGCTTGCGGCGGGACTTGTCATTGGCCAGCGCGATCAGTTTTCGAAGTGTTCCCTTGTCCTCGCACCGTTCTTCAAAGAACATAAGTGGTGCTAGCATCGCCGTGATTATGTCTCCATTCATGCGGAGACCGTAACCTATTAGGCGGATGTCCGCCATGGGCCCAAGAAAGCGACATCGCGAACTTGATCTGATACGAAGGAGGCGGCCAACTGAGGCGGCCTATTACATGATGAGCTCTCAGCGTGGGAAAGTTAACATTCGAAGGTAGTATCGTGAAATATCAATGGGCGTCGGATGTCGCCTTTGACGGCATTCGCATGGAGGTCCTTTCCGACGAAGGAGATATGCTCTTTGACGTTAGCGTGCCGGATGAAGGTCCGATCACAATCAACACCTTTGGCAAAGAGGTCGCCGCAAACCTAGTCGAAGCAGCAATCGAGGTCGCTCGCCGTTCGCGATGCTCCGTTCCGCCGCCAACCTGAGGGCGTCAGAAGCTAACTTCCGCGCCCTTATGAATCCGCACCCTAATACGCCTGCTTCGCATCCGCCTCTTCGCTGGTTTGGATCAAATCGAGGCTCTGCTCGATCTTGCCGAGCAGTGCCGACAATTGCTTGCGCTCCTGCGCGGAGAGGCAGCTGAGGATTTCGTCCTCCCGCCGCAACAATTGCGGAAACAGCTCTTCATAGAGCGCGCGCCCCTTCTTCGTGAGTTGCAGGCGGAATTCGCGACGGTCGGCTTCGTTCTCGACGCGCTCGATCAGGCCGTCATGCAGCAGCGCGGTGACCGCGCGGCTGATCGTGGATTTGTGCGTGCGGGTGCATTGCGAGATGAACTGCGCGCTACAGGCATCGTTGCGGAAGCCGAGCGTCGCAAGCACGCGCCAGGCCGGAATGTCGAGCCCGTGCTGCTCCTGATACTCGACCGCGAGTGCGGAACTCACCTCTGCAGCCAGGCGGTTCAGGCGAAAGGGCACGAACTTGAACAGGTCGAGCCGCGCCTTCGGCCTCGAAGCCGCCTCGTCCGCTTCCTTTGCTCTCAATGCGGTGTCGCCCGATGTCCTCGCCAAAAAATCGCTCCGAATGCCAGTTGACGGACGGCGGCGGCCGGTCCAAGATAGTTGCACGTGAGACTATCTAGCAGATAAGTCCCCTCCTGACCAGAGCGAAAGGTTAGCGCATGGCGCAGGCAAAAACCCAGTTCGGCTATCGCCGCCACCCCGACCAGGATCGCCCCGGCCAGGCTCCGGCGGAGCATGCGATCGTGGTGGTGGGCGCCGGACCGGTCGGGTTGTCGCTTGCGCTCGATCTGGCGCAGCGCGGCCAGCGCGTGGTGCTGCTTGACGATGCCGACCGCATCGGTGAGGGCTCGCGCGCCATCTGCTTCTCAAAACGCTCGCTGGAATATTGGGACCGGCTCGGCGTCGGCGACCGCATGGTCGAGAAGGGCGTGGTATGGAGCGTCGGCAAGATCTTCCACGGCGAGTCCCAGCTCTACCAGTTCAACCTCTTGCCGGAAGAGGGTCACAAGCGGCCTGCCTTCATCAACCTCCAGCAATATTACGCGGAAGCCTATCTGGTCGATCGCATCGGGGACCTGCCGGAGATCGACCTGCGCTGGCGCAACAAGTTGACGGCGCTCGAGCAACGCAACGATTGCGCCCTGCTGACGATCGAGACGCCGGAAGGCGCCTATCGCCTCTCCGCACAATACGTCATCGCCTGCGACGGCGCGCGCTCTTCGCTGCGGCAGATGGTGGGCGCTGAATTCGCCGGCCAGGTGTTCGAGGATCAATTTCTGATCGCCGACGTCAAGATGACCGCTGAATTCCCGACCGAGCGCTGGTTCTGGTTCGATCCCCCCTTTCATGCCGGCCGATCAGCGCTCTTGCACAAGCAGCCGGACGACGTCTGGCGCATCGACCTCCAGCTCAATCGCTATGCCGATCCGGCCGTGGAGAAGAAGCCGGAAAACGTGCGGCCGCGCATCGCGCGCATGCTCGGGCACGACAAGTTCGATTTCGAATGGATATCGCTCTACAAATTCCAGTGTCGGCGGATGGATCGCTTCATCCACGGCCGCGTGATCTTCGCAGGCGACTCCGCGCACCAGGTTTCGCCCTTCGGTGCGCGCGGCGCCAACTCCGGACTTGAGGACGCGGAGAACCTCTCCTGGAAGCTCGACCGGGTGCTGCGCGGCCAATCACCGGCAACCCTGCTCGAGAGCTACCATGTCGAGCGCAGCATGGCGGCCGACGAGAACATCCGCGAATCGACCCGCTCGACGGATTTCATGGCGCCGAACTCGCATCAGGAGGCGCGGCTGCGCAAGGCGGTGCTGTCGCTGGCGAAGGAAACCGAGTTTGGCAAGCGCATGGTCAATGGTGGCCGGTTATCGGTGCCCTGCAGTTACGACTCGCCGCTGTCCTCCGTGGACGCGGACACATGGAGCGGTGGTCCGCGTCCCGGCTGTTCCATGCTGGATGCACCTGTCGCGACGCGTGCGGGCGAGGGCGCCTATTTGACCGATATGTTCCGCAAGGGTGGAACGGGTTTTGCCATGCTCGGGTTTGATAATGGCGCGGCCATCGAGCTACCTGGCGGCGTCAAGGACATCCGCATCGGCGGCGAGAACGGACTGATCGACCCCGGCGGGCTGGCTGCGAAGCGCTACGACGCCGAGCCTGATACGGCCTATCTGCTGCGGCCTGATGGCTACGTCGCGGCCCGCTTCCGTCATCCGACAAAGGCGCTGGTCGCAGCGGCATTGTCGCGCGCTCAAGGCTTGAACTGAAGGTTTTGCCAATGGCTCTCTCCACCAGCTCGAATTTCGCGCGGCCCGACGACGCCTTCCGCGCCATCGTGGAAGCGCATCGCGGCCTGACCGAAGAGCAGAGCGCGGATTTCGACGCCGCCTTGGTCCTGATCCTCGCCAACCATATCGGCGACATCGACGTGCTCAAGGAAGCGATCGTGCTCGCCAGGTGCCGCATGGTCGACGGCCAGCAGCAACAACAGCAACAACAATAACCGTGCAAGGAACGAACTGATGGCGAAGAACTTCGCATCCACCGGCGATCTCGCGGAGAAGAAGGTTACCTTCTCCGAGATCGGTCCCGATCTCTATGCCTTCACCGCCGAGGGCGATCCGAACTCTGCGGTCATCGTCGGCGAGGACGGCTGTCTGGTGTTCGACGCGCAGGCAACACCGGCGATGGCGAACAAGGTGATCGAGCACGTAGCCAGCGTCACCGACAAGCCGATCAAATATGTCGTGCTGTCGCATTATCACGCGGTCCGCGTGCTCGGCGCATCCGCCTACAAGGCGCAAGGCATCGTCGCCTCGCAGGAAACCTATCGGCTGATCGAGGAGCGCGGCAAGCAGGACTGGGATTCCGAGTATGGTCGCTTCCCGCGCCTGTTCCAGGACGCCCAAAGCATTCCGGGGCTGACCTGGCCGACGCTCACCTTCGAAGGCGAGATGTCGATTTATCTGGGCAAGCGCGAGGTGCGGTTGATGCAGCTCGGGGCGGGCCACACCTCGGGCGACATCGTCGCCTGGGTGCCGGATGCCGAGGTGATGTTCTCCGGCGATCTCATCGAATATCACTCCGCCTGCTATTGCGGCGATGCGCATTTGCGCGAATGGCCGCTGACGCTGACCGAGATCCGCAACTTCAATCCGAAGGCGATCGCGCCGGGTCGCGGCGATGCGCTGAAAGGCACGACCACCGCGCGCGAGGCGATCGCGATGACGCGTAACTTCGTCACCACGCTCTATGGCGCGGCGGAAGTCTCCGTCGCCAAGGGCCGCACGTTGAAGGAGACGATGGCGGCGACGCGCGAGGTGATGGATCCCAAGTTTTCGAGCTTTGCCATCTACGAGCACTGCCTGCCGTTCAACGTGTCGCGCGCCTTTGACGAGGCGTCCGGGATCGATGACCCCGTGATCTGGACCGACAAGCGCGACCAGGAGATGTGGGCTGCCTTGCAAGGAGGAGGATAGTCATGAACGTCAACACCTCGCCTGACCAGATTGTTCGCAGCACGGCCCAGGTGACGCCGGGCTACATGTCCGGCTTCGGCAACAGCTTTGAGACGGAGGCGCTGCCGGGCGCGCTGCCGATGGGGCGCAACTCGCCGCAGCGCTGTGCCTATGGGCTCTACGCCGAGCAATTGTCAGGCTCGCCCTTCACGGCGCCGCGCGGCACCAATGAGCGCTCCTGGCTCTATCGCATCCGCCCGTCGGTGAAGCATTCGGGTCGCTTCGAGAAGGTCGATGCTGGCCTGTGGCGCTCGGCGCCGTGCCAGGAATACGACCTGCCGATCGCGCAGCTGCGCTGGGACCCGACGCCGATCCCGAAGGAGGAGATCACCTTCATTGCGGGCGTGCAGACCATGACGACGGCCGGCGACGTCAATACGCAGGCCGGTATGGCCGCGCATATCTACCTCATCACCAAATCGATGGTGGACCAGCATTTCTACAATGCCGACGGCGAGCTGATGTTCGTGCTCCAGCAGGGCAATCTGCGTCTCGTCACCGAGTTCGGTCGCATCGATGCCGAGCCCGGCGAGATCGTGGTGATTCCACGCGGCGTCAAGTTCCGCGTGGAGATTCCGAACGGGCCGGCGCGCGGCTATCTCTGCGAAAACTATGGCGGCGCCTTCACGCTGCCGGAGCGCGGCCCGATCGGCGCCAATTGCCTTGCCAACGCGCGCGACTTCCTGACGCCGGTTGCGAGTTACGAAGACAAGGACACGCCGACCGAGCTCTACGTCAAATGGGGCGGCTCGCTGTTCAAGACGACGCTGCCGCATTCGCCGATCGACGTGGTCGCCTGGCACGGCAATTACGCGCCGTACAAATACGATCTGCGTACCTTCTCGCCGGTCGGCGCGATCGCCTTTGACCATCCCGATCCTTCGATCTTCACGGTTCTGACCTCGCCATCGGAGACGGCGGGCACGGCGAATATCGACTTCGTCATCTTCCCCGAGCGCTGGATGGTTGCCGACAACACCTTCCGCCCGCCCTGGTACCACATGAACATCATGAGCGAGTTCATGGGGCTGGTGTACGGCGTCTATGATGCCAAGCCGCAAGGGTTTGTTCCGGGCGGTATCTCGCTCCACAATTGCATGCTGCCGCACGGCCCTGACCGCGACGCCTTCGATCACGCCAGCAATGGCGAGTTGAAACCGGTCAAGCTCACCGGCACACTCGCCTTCATGTTCGAGACCCGCTTCCCGCAGCGCGTCACCGCGCATGCCGCGAAGTCGTCGACGCTCCAGGACGATTATGCGGATTGCTGGAAGGGCCTGGAGAAGCGGTTCGATCCGAACCGGCCGTAGTCTTGCTTACCCTCCCCTGGAGGGGGAGGGGCGCTACGCATGCAGCGAAGCGGAATGCGTAGCGGGGTGGACAGCCTCTCCATTGAGGCGGTGCCCGTGTTGAGAGGTCACCCCACCCCGTCTCATATTTCGCTGCGCTCAATGAGCCGACCCTCCCCCTCCAGGGGAGGGTGATATCGTCACCGCTGCGCCTACGGGAAGCCAATGCCCCATCCCAACGATCCCAGCCTCCGCTCCTTCATCGACGTCGATCCGTCCTCCGACTTCCCGATCCAGAACCTGCCCTATGGCGTGTTCTCGACGGCGGCCTACCCGGCACCGCGGGTCGGGGTCGCGATTGGTGACTACGTGCTCGACCTCTGGGAGCTCGAGCAGGACTCTCGCCTCGATGTCGGCCCGCTCGGCGTGTTCTCGGCGCCATCACTCAATCCGTTCATGGCACTAGGACCAAAGGTCTGGGCGAAGACGCGGGCGCGGATCAGTGAGCTGCTCCGCCACGATCATCCGGAGCTGCGCGACAACGAGGATCTGCGCAAGCAGGCCCTTGTGCCGATGCGTGATGTGCGGCTGCATCTGCCATTCGCGGTCTCCGGCTATACCGACTTCTATTCGTCGAAGGAGCACGCCACCAATGTCGGCGTGATGTTCCGCGGTAAGGACAATGCGCTGCAGCCGAACTGGCTCTACATGCCGATCGGATATAACGGCCGCGTTTCGACGGTGGTGGTGTCCGGCACCAAGGTGAAGCGGCCGCGCGGGCAGTTGAAGCCGCCGACCGCAGAGGTGCCGGGCTTCGCGCCCTGCAAGCGGCTCGATTTCGAGCTGGAGATGGGCGTCGTCATCGGACAGCCGTCGCCGATGGGCGGCATGCTCAGCGAGCAGCAGGCCGAGGAGATGATTTTTGGCTTCGTGCTGCTCAACGACTGGAGCGCGCGCGACATACAGCAATGGGAATATGTGCCGCTCGGGCCGTTCCTCGCAAAGGCCTTTGCGACCTCGATCAGCCCGTGGGTGGTGACGCGCGAGGCGCTGGAGCCGTTCCGCACTAAAGGTCCCGAGCAGAGTCCGGCGCCGCTCGATTATCTCAGACAGGGTCGGCCGCAGAACTATAATGTCGAACTCGACGTCTCCTTGCGCGCCGCCGGCACGAATACGCCCGCCAGCATCAGCCGCACCAATTTCAAGTACATGTACTGGTCATCGGTCCAGCAATTGATGCACCACGCCTCCAGCGGCTGCGCGATGAATGTCGGCGATCTCCTCGGCTCCGGCACGATCTCCGGGCCCGAGAAGAACCAGCGCGGCAGCCTGCTCGAAATCTCCTGGAACGGCACCGAGCCGGTGGAGTTGCCAGGCGGCATCAAACGGTCGTTCCTCGAAGATGGCGACAGCCTCGTCATGCGTGGCTGGTGCCAGGGCGACGGCTATCGCGTCGGCTTCGGCGAGGTCGAGGGGACGATTCTGCCGGCGGCTTAGGACGGCGCCACGAATTGTAGGGTGGGCAAAGGCGCGCTCTTCGCGTGCCGTGCCCACCTCGTCTGTTGCATGCGCGGAGAGATGGTGGGCACGGCGCAAAAGCGCCTTTGCCCACCCTACGAGTTCACCGCGCCTCTGGCGGCACGTCGCGGATCCGCGCGCAATGCGCGGTGACATCCTCCACGCTGTATTTCAAATGCACCCGCTTGTCTGATGGAACATGCTTCGCCACGCACACGCCCGGCCGCCATTCCTTCTCAGGGCGGATCGGGCGCGGCGCAAAGCCGCCGCCGCAGTTCGGGCAGACGTTGAAGAGTTTCGTCTCGACGCAGTCCGCACAGAACGTGCATTCATAGGAGCAGATCCGCGCATTCATAGCATTCGGCGGCAGATCGCAGTCGCAATATTCGCAGTTCGGCCGAAGCTGGAGTGCCATGGCTCAGTCTCCCGGAGCATGATCCGGACCCGAAAGGCCGCGTTAGCGCAAAGTGTGAAGCGGCTTTCCGAAAAGATCATGCTCAAACAAAAATAGGCTGGCGCCGATCATCGCAGATCGCGCGCCGTGCGCGAATGCCGCATTTCCCTCGATTTCAGCCAGGGGTGAGCCCCTTCAACGGCAGCCGCGAGCTCTCCTTCAGGCGGTCGAGCACGATCGAGGAGCGCACATGCGCGACGCTCTGGTGCGGCATCAGCACGTCGTTGACGAGGTTGGAGAGCCCCTTGAGATCGCGCAGCACCGCCTTCAGCACATAGTCGGCGTCGCCGGTGAGCGAATAGGCCTCCTGGATCTCATCGATCCGGCCGACGAGCGTTCGGAATCGCTTGGCGTTGTCGGGCGAGTGCGTCGCCAGCGTCACCTGGATGAAGGCGACGACGCCGAAGCCGAGCGCCTCGCTGGAGAGGTCGGCATGGTAGCCCGCAATCACCTTTTCTTCCTCCAGCCGCATGCGCCGCCGCGAGCATTGCGAGGCCGAAAGCCCCGCGATATCGGCGAGCTCCTGGTTGGTGAGGCGGCCGTCGTCCTGGAGCGCAGTCAGGATCTTGAGATCGAAGACGTCTACCGGAATCATGCGCAATTTGTCCATTTCATGCACAAACCGTGCATATCATACCGGAATCGCGTCCCGTTTGCACGCCCATTGCGCGCCCCATGAAGGATAGTTCAGGCGAACAATCCGGGAGAAGTCGCCATGGGTCCGTTTCCGCACGATGCACCGCCTGCCACCATCAGCGCCGACAATCCGATGGGCACTGACGGGTTCGAGTTCGTCGAATATGCCCATCCCGATCCGCAAGAGCTGCACGCGCTGTTCAAGCTGATGGGCTTTGCGCCGGTCGCGCGCCACAAGACCAAGGCAATCACGGTCTATCGCCAGGGCGACATCAACTACATCGTCAACGAGCAACCCGGCACGCATGGCTTCGATTTCGTCGCCGCGCATGGGCCGTGCGCGCCGTCGATGGCGTTCCGCGTGGTCGATGCCAGGCAAGCCTATGAGCGCGCGATCGCGCTCGGCGCCGAGCCGGCCGACGTCTCGTCCACGCAGAAGACGCTGGATGTGCCCGCAATCAAGGGCATCGGCGGCAGCCTGCTCTATCTCGTCGATCGCTACGGCGCGAAGGGCTCGGCCTATGATTCCGAGTTCGAATGGCTTGGCGCGCGCGACCCGCGGCCTGCTGGCGCCGGCCTGTTCTATCTCGACCACCTCACCCACAACGTCCATCGCGGCCGCATGGATGTCTGGGCCGGCTTCTACGAAAAGCTCTTCAACTTCCGCCAGATCCGCTTCTTCGACATCGAGGGCCGTGCGTCCGGCCTGTTCTCGCGGGCGCTGACCAGCCCCGACGGCAAGATCCGCATTCCCATCAACGAGGATGCCGGCGATTCCGGACAGATCGAGGAGTATCTCAAGATCTATCGCGGCGAGGGCATCCAGCACATCGCCTGCGGCTGCCGCGAGATCCACGGCACGATCGAGGGCCTGCGTGAGGCCGGCCTGCCCTTCATGCCGTCACCGCCCGACACCTATTTCGAGAAGGTCGACGCGCGGCTGCCCAAGCACGGTGAGGACGTCGCGCGATTGCAGCGGAATGGCATCTTGATCGACGGCGAGGGTGTCGTCGACGGCGGCCAGACCAAGGTGCTGCTCCAGATCTTCTCGGCCAACGCGATCGGCCCGATTTTCTTCGAGTTCATCCAGCGCAAGGGCGACGACGGCTTTGGCGAGGGTAATTTCAAGGCGCTGTTCGAATCGATCGAGGAGGATCAGATCCGCCGTGGCGTGCTGAAGGTGGGGAATGCGGCGTAAGGCTGAGTTGTGCGCGAACTCACGCCAACCAACAGGTGTCGTCCCGGCGAAGGCCGGGACCCATAACCACAGGGAGTGGTTGTTAGACGAGCTTGGCAACCACGAGCCTTCGCCAAACTACTCCCTGTGGTTATGGGTCCCTGTGTCTGGAAAGTCTGTCATGATGGTGGTGGGCGGGAAGCCGTTGGGTCCTTGGCGCTTGACGCCGTG
>NZ_JBBIAR010000063.1:0-53991 GCF_054185165.1 Bradyrhizobium sp. UFLA05-109
GGTTCCGCAGGCTTCCATGCCGACCAGGCAAGGAGGAATCCTGCTAAAGAAGTCGATGACCTGCTTGCGCCGCAGCTAACCAATGATCTTGCATGGTAGGCGTTTCTAAACATGCGCGCTCGCCAGCGGCCTGTTCTCGCAAGAAGTCAGTCCGGCGCTTCACGCCCCTGGGTAGTCAGTTCGTATCGATCGCCGTTCTTCGTCAGCCAACCGCCCTCAACCATGCGGAGCACAAACGATTTCGTGCCAACTGGGTGAAAGGTGCCCGGGTGATAGATCTGGTTGTTTCGCTCGACCAGGTAGCCATAGAGCCGAGCCTGCCGCAGAATCTTTTGCATCCCTAATGAGAGAACCAACATAACAATTGTTCAAGCATCGGCTTGAAAGAGTGTTCCAAGGGTGGCGCGACATTGTCGGCGTGTTTTATTGCCGCACGCAGTCACAGCTCCCGCCCTATAGCCGGATGGATTCGGTTCTTGACCTTGATCCAGAATTTCTGCCGACCTGCGCGGTAAGGTCGATCGCGATGTTTAGAAACCAGAGCCTCTAACCCCATTCGGCAGGCGGCCGGGAATAGGTCTGGGCCGATCTCGTCCCGCTCGAAGGCAGCAATCGTGATCCCGTCCGCCAGCAATTGCTCGAGGTTGGTCTTGCGCATGTGTAAGGGCAGGGACCGCAGATCATTGCCGCCCAGGGCCAGAATGTCGAAGGCGTAGAGTTGGACTTCGTGATCGTGTTTGCGGGAGTCAGTGCATTGAAATCGGAAATGCCGTCAACGCCAAGGATCACGGCCTCGCCGTCAATGACGAAATGCTTCTGCCGGTTCTTTAGCGCGGCCCCAGCAATCAATGGATAGCGCTTTGTCCAGTCGCTGCCGTTCCGCGAGAGCAGGCGCACGCGCTCGTCCTCCCGGATTACCAGCATCCGGTAGCCGTCCGCTTTCACCTCATGAAGCCAATCCGGGCAGGACGGGACCCGCTTGCCGGCGGTCGCCAGACAGAGCTCGTACGCCATGCGCATAAAGCCAAAGATAGGGATTTGCTGATTATTTTGCGAATCGAGGAACGCGCCCGAGCTTTCGCCGTTCTGGATCTTCGGAGCGCATCTGGAAAACAGCAGCATGGCGGCCTCAGCTACGCTCCACGAGCTGGGGCCGCTTTTTGCGGCGCGCAGACACACGTTCTGTTCTTTTGCGACTGCAAAAGCACATTCAGATTGGGTCGTCGAGAATGAAACAAATCGAATCCGTCAGGCCCGAGGCGGTGGATCAGGGGCCCTGCCTTGTTCGCCGATCTCCGCCATGGTGCGTTCCGCTTCTGCCGCTAGCACCCCTTCTCAACCGAAAGACCGGCCACCGCATCAAGTACGCCAAGGTGGACGCTAATACAGGCGAGGAGGTCGACAAAGAGGACATCGTCAAGGGCTACAAGGTCGACACCGACACATTCATCGAGGTGACGAAGGAAGAGCTCGAGAACGTCGCGCTGGAATCGACGCGAACGATCGAGATTGACGATTCGTCGACCGCAGCGAGATTGATCCAAGAGATCTGATCCGTCCCTACTATCCGCGACCCGACGGTAAAGTTGGGCACGACGCTTTCGCGGTCATCCGCATTCGCGCGGTTCGCGATTGCGACGTATTGGAGCGCGAAGGAAAGCGAGAGATCAGAGACAATCCTCGATCCGGATTGGCAGTTTGCGTACGCGCTTGCCGATGGCATCGTGGACGGCGTTGGCGATCGCGTTCATCATGCTGGGCCAAACCATTATCCCAAGCAAAAAGTCAAACGCTTGACCGTACCTACGGATGCGGAGCGAAAGAGAACGGAACCGACTCGTGAGCCGGCGGTTGCGGCGTAGCGCCGCCACCTGAGCTCCCCGCAGAGCTCCATAAATCGGCGTCAAACGGATCCTGGCAGTACCCGCTAACAATCGATGTCCGCTTCGGTCTCGATTGCGACCGCTTTTGAGGACGCAGCAAATGATGCGAGGAGCCATAAGCTGACAAGTCACTTTTCCACAGAGTATGATATACAAGCGGCTCCGTCGTCGGAGCGACATAAAGGGAGCAGATTGACGCTCGATCGTTCAAAGGGCGGATAGACTGGGCTGGCTACGAGCTTTTCTTAGTTGGCAGGTGTTGCCACACCCTCAAAAATTCAGGATGAGCGGGGCTATTTTTTCTTGAGATAGGCAATTTCGATCAGCGCGAACGGCATACTAATAGTAACGGAGGCAGATATGAGCAGAATGTTTGTGGATTGCCGAGATTACCCAAGTGAGATGAACTGCACGGTCGCGATTTCAGCTGATACTAAAAAAGAAGTGTTGGAAGCGGCGGTGCAACACGCTGTTTCGGTGCACGGCCATCAAGATAGCCCACAATTGCGTGAGGAATTGGCAAAGATGATCAAGGCCCAATAGGCAGTCAGATTGGTCCGTGATCGCCACAAAAGCGGACAGTCAAGCGCTCGGTGCTTTGCCAATGCATGCGCGTTTATCTCGGGAACATTATTTACCAAGGGAGAAGAGCGTGACTGTGACGGCTTTCAATACTGTGCGCTTTCGCGTGAAGGCGGGGCGCGACCAAGAATTTTTGGACGCACACAAGACGATTGGAGTAACTTGGCATGGTCTACTCCATGCCAACATTATCAAGACCGGCGACCGTTCCTATTGCATTATCGCCGAGTGGAAAAATATGGACGCATGCATTGCCGCGCGACCTGATATGATTTCGACTCTAAATTCTTTTCGCGATACGCTCGAAGATCTCGGCGGCGGGCTCGGCGTGACTGATCCGGTTGCGGGTCCGGTCATCTTGTCTTTGAAATAGCGATTTTACTGTGCGGGGTGCTGGCCGACGAGGATTTCGTCGCAGAGCCGGGTAATCAGATCGTGAGCTTGAGCGGGCAACCGGCCGCCGGCTGGTTGGCGGCGGCAGCGCAGCGCTTGAGAATTGCGTAGGCGGTGATCATCTCGCGGGGGATCAGGTCGTGACCGACGCTGAAGTGCTCAAGGGAACGTTGCGTTTGCGCTCCCCACAGTTTGTGTGCCGGTACTTCGACCTTGCCCAGACTGTCCGATTCTACTCTGATTGCGGTCATGTTAGATCTGTCCGGTTTTGATGTGCGGTTAGTTTCGACGTGGTGAAAGATGCGGGACTAGGCTCAACGCCACGGCGAGGAGTGCGAGGCTGGCAGGCAGCACGACCGCTTTCAGTCCGAGAGCTGCCTCGCACACCCCGCCAAGGATGCAGCCGACGAGAAATCCAAGGATTGCCGGCCATGTATGGCTGGCGCGACGGCGCGCGGTTGCAATGCTGACCGCATTTCGCCCGAGAAAGATTTCAGCCACGTCGATCGCATAGAGGGTGACGTTGGTGGTCATGATCGCCGTGCCCGGCGCTTCCCTCAAGGAAAGTCGTACCAGGGCATTCTGAACGGCCATCGCCAAGACACCCAGCATGCCGGCCAGCGTCATGATTGCGGCGTCGTGACCGACATGGGGACCGGCGTCGAGGCAGACAGCGAGAAACGCCAGGAGCAAGACGAATTGCAGCAGGAGCAGGGGCGCCAGCGAAGCGATCCCAATTCGCTCCAAAGCGGCCGCGAGCACCTTGGCAAGAGCAAGACCGACTATGAAGACAGGAACTGCGATCAAATATGACATCGGCGCCTGCTCGCCAGCGACAAGCCTCGCGGCGAGAACCACGAGATTGCCAGTGACATGCGCGGTGAACAGTCCGTTCAGCCCGAGAAAGCCGATAGTGTCCGTGCTCCTGGCGATGATGCTCAGTAAAATCGGCAGCGCCCATCGCAAGAGAATCATCAACCGACGGCATTCGCCCGCCCGCGTCCCAATCGTGCGGAGGGGCAATCCCCGCACGGACACTTCCCGACCCAACAAGTTTCTGATGTGGCGGCATGCGAGACGACTTGATGTCCGTAAAACATCCGGAAATGTCCAAGGGCACCCCTTCATCAGGGGGCTTCAATTCCCGTTCATGAAGTCGAAGATAGCGACGCGACTGGTCGCAGGCTTTTCATCGCTTGCTGTGGCCTTGTCATCAGTTGATGACGAGATCGAAGCATGAGCGGACGACCTGCAGGTTCGTGCCAGATGTCGAAGAGGATCGCCGACATCCACTGACGAAACATCAAATCGTCTGTTGCCGCCAAGCTATTCAGGCGATCGGGCGACTAGAAAAATGCCGAACGCTAAGAAATGACAATGCCTCATCAAGCTACGCAAAGCCAAGACTGTCGAATCCTGAATTAATGGAATCATCCGGGCCGATTCAATCAGGATGCACATCAAGTTTGTCTTGATCGCTTTCGTTTTTCGGACCGCGCGGTCGAGGACACCAGCAACGGTGAGATCTCGTAGCTACGCCCCCCTTTGAAGGTGATGAACATGACCCAGGTATACTTCCACTGCTCCAATACAAGGAAGGTGTTCCTCGATCACCGCGGCGCCGTGGTAAGTGACCTCGCTGAGGCGCGCGATTATGCGACGCGCGTCGTGCAATCCTTCACCAACGAGCGCAGCCTTGAGGATTGGCGTGACTGGGTGCTGCATGTCAGCGGCGATGAGGGCGATGAGCGCTTTGTCGTGCCCTTCAGTTTCGTGCTCGGCATGCCACACTGAGCGGCGCCGCCCTCCGAGCGTTCGCCGTGGCCCCGGCAAAGTCCTCTCCCTCCCGAGGATCGACTGCGCCCTGCTCGAGGGCTCGCATGTACGTAGACTTAGAAAGCAAGGTCGAACAATTTCGGTGTACTTCATGACTTATGATCATTTCTTTTCCGCTGCACTTGCCGGCTGCACGCCGAGCGGCGCCACCGCGTGTTTGCCGATCTCGAGCGAATCGCTGGGCGATTTCCGCACGCAATATGGCATTCCCCGGACGGCCGACGCCCGGTAGTGATCTGGTGCTCGAATGATCACCTTGGCATGGGCCAGCACCCGAAGGTGATCAGCGCGATGGTCGAGGCAACCATTGAGATGGGCGCTGGCGCGGGCGGCACCCGCTACATTTCAGGCACCCACCATCCGCTCATCGAATTAGAGCGTGAGGTCGCCGACTTGCACGGCGAGGAAGCGGCGCTGGTCTTCACCTCGGGATACGTGTCCAACGAGACTGGCATCGCGACGATCGCCAAGCTGCTCCCAGCGCGAAGCTGATCCCGGAGCCCACGGAGCCAGACCCGTATATCGAGGAAGCCTATCGGTTGTGGGACCTCAAGCAGCGGGGCAAGTGAGAGCGCGCGGGGGGGCGATCTGCCCCCGCACCTCAGCATATCTTCGCATTGTCGGCCTCGTCGCAAATGTGGCCGGGCCAGCCCCGGACCGATGGACCGAACCATATTGGAATGCCGTCCCAGATAATCCAGCGGCCATCCGGTTCAACCGGAAGCCTCATGGGCATGCGGATTTTGACGCGCGGCTCGCGCGCCACGGCGGACGTTGTGAGCATGGCGATCGCGATCAATCCAATCGACAAGAGTTTGATTGTAGTCATTGAACTTGCCTTTTGGCCCTTGATGGGGCTGCAACCTTAACCCGTTTCTTCAACCTCGTTGCAGGCGAACCTGTGCCGCCGCTTGGTACTCAGCTTCGGCACGGGTACTTTCCCAACCTTGCAAGACGGCGTCGCCTAAGGAGTCACATACCCGCCATTCCCACTTACGAGGACGAGCAGTCTGTCTGTTGATCGCCCCATATATAGTAGTCTGACTTATTGCGAGGTTCACCATGAGGAAGACGTTATTGGCTCTCGCTGCCGCCGCGACTTTCGCCGTTTTAGCAGCCTCGCCAGCGTATCCGCGCGATGATTACGGACCCGGTGGCAATCCGTATCCGCGCACTTATCCCGGACCACCACGCGGCACTCCGTACTGGTCGGGCTATGTCGATGCCCCGGTTGGCGAGGCGATGCCTCCTTGCCACTGGAATACCCAGCGCTTCTGGGACGGGCAGGGCTGGCGCGAGCGCCGCGTGCGAACCTGCGGCAGCGATCCAGCTTGGACTTCCAGGCCTTAGAAGCTGAAGACGGCTCGCGCAGCGACACGCAAATGCCGCCGCCCTAGCATCGCCAACGTGGTCAGTGCGATGAATAGACGATCGTGCAGCCCCCGCAATGGTAGCAAAGCCGTTTCGCTGATCAATGCGGCGTCGCAGCTCGCCCTGCCGGGTGCGGCAGCCACGGCCATTTCTTCATCGGCCCGTGCCGTGTAAGGCTAGCTCCCCCGTCCACCATCTGGCGTCGGGAGGTGAGAAGAGCCAGGCTAGGTACGGATGCCGGGTCCTTTCACTGCCAACTGCCGGGCGCCCATGCTTGGTCCTTTGGCAAGGGACACTATACAGACACCATTTTCAAATTCAATCGCATTATCAATATGTTACATAGGAGTACATATTCCCACATGGGGAGAAGTCAGGGCAGGGCTAGGCCACAGAGACCGTAAACTCAGCAGAAAACTGTCGGGGGGAACGTAGGTAGCGCTCCCCCGCTGCCACCTTTCCCCACACTTCTTTGACTTGGTTCGGATAGGCCCTATCCCCGAGCAGAGCATTTAGCCGGCCTGCTATTTCCACGGCCACACTGCCTGGGCGCGCTGGGTCGCGGAACACAGTAACAGTCTCCACCAGGTCTCTGATGGCTTCTGCGGCTTCTCCGTCGCCCGCACTGGCACCCTTCGCTAGAGCTTCTTCGAGGCGCCCAAGTTGCTCCTCATAACGTTTGAGGATGGCCGGATGCAGCGCGACTTCTTTCGCGGCTGGCGGTTCACTCTGCAAATGCTCAGATATCCGCTTTCGTTCGGCATCCAAGGCCGTGGACCGGGGGCCGAGAAAGGATGGATCGCCATGCCCTTTTGCAATCGCATCCACAAGTCGTTCGATTTCCCGGTTTAATTGCCCAAGCTGCTGCTCAAGGCGCTGTCGTTTCGCGTTTGAAGAAGCCGCGAGGCGCTTCCGCTCCTCGAGATACGTGCGTACGTACTCCGCAATAACCTTCGGGGCGCGCAATTCGGCCTTTAGCCCGCTGAGGACCGCACTCTCGACCGCGTCTAAATAGAACGTCTTGGCGTCAGGACATGTGCCGCTCAACGAGCGTTCTCGACGCTTATCGATTCTCTCCGGGCGGAAAGAAGCGAAGCGTGACCTAGAGAGCTAAGTCTGGACGACCTTCGGGGAAGAGTTCAGTTCGATCCTCGCGGGGGCTTAACCGGGGGTCGTCGATATGTGCTGTGGATTTCTTGAGTCAAATCAATCGGGGTAGACGGTTCATACGACCGCTTGCCATCTCAAACCCGCCAAACAGAGCACCGCGGGCGCCGCGGGAACAGAGCCGATAGTGCCAGTGCCCGACGGGGCCAGCGCCGACAGTGCCAAGGGTCCTAGCGGCATGAGGATACGAACATGCGTGATGACGCGCAGATCGTGTCTGCTTTCAGAGACTTGCGGCCATAGTGGTGCCGTGGGGCCGGTTTAGGTGCGCAGCGAATGGACCCGTTGCGGACATTACCCCTCGGGCAGCTCGGTCGAGTCGGCTCGCGAAATTGCAACCGAACAAAAGTAGACAGCCTTGGTTTGTCGCGTGGACGAATAAACGAGGCACCATGCCGGACGCGGGTTTCGTGAAGCCCGGAGGAGGCGAAGGGCGCTATATGTCAGCTTCGGGTTCACGAGCGTCCATCGCCGAAGACGCCTGCACTTTCCGGAGGAGTTGTAAGAACGCGCATGGCTCCTCGACCGAGGTAATGCCAAGGCGGATACTGCACGCGTCCGAGGAAATTCCTACGTAGCAGTCCCCTCCGCTCCCCGGCCAACTTGGAGAGCACTAAAACCGGCCTGCTTAGGTGCAATGCTTTTGCGGCCCTAACCTTGAGAGGAGTGAGCTCCTCGGACTTGCGTCGCCAAAAAGATGCCCGGCTGAGGCAATAAAGGCCTTGGCAGGCGGGTGAGCTCATCAACACGGCCGGTGTCGAGCGCTCATGAGATCAACACCGACGCGCTTCTCTCATGTGAGACATGCGACCCGACCGACTTGCTGGTTGGTTATCGTTCCTCACGCGCTCTCAGCCGCAAAGCGCTAAACTTTAACCTTGCAGGTCCGGAGTTTGCGTCGCCGGCTTGTAGTCATCGAGATTAGAGGCGCTCGACCGCAACGGCGAAGACATACCCGACGCCGCGCTCAGTCTGTATCACGCGCGGGGCGCTGGGATCGCGCTCGAGTTTGCGCCGGAGGCGAAGGATCTGCACGTCGATGCTACGATCGAAAATGTCCTCGTGGGCGCGAGTTGCTTGTAGAAGGTGCTCTCGGCTAAGCGGACGTTGCGGGGCTTCGAGGAATGCGACCAGCATCGCGTATTCACCCTTAGTCAGCGCTACTTGATTGCCCGCCGGGTCGACAAGCCGTCGGGTCCTGCGGTCGAGCTGCCAGCCGGAAAATCGAAAGCGGCCACGTCCTGGATCGCGCATCGACGCGACTCTTCCGACATCGAACCGCCGCAGGACGGCGCGAACCCGCGCGAGCAATTCGCGCACAAGGGTCCGGATGTTGTTCTCCGCGAAATAGTTTAGGATCATGCGCTGCAAGGCGGGGTCATCCTCCACGACAAGGACACACACTTGGCGATCAGGACTTCCGCGAGAACCCGGTTCATTCGGTGACGACTCGCTCATTGCGTCCGTTTCCCTTAACCGCGCCGCCTGCGATGACGACGGCCGCAAATGCTTGCAGATTCCTATACCTCGTGCTGGCGCTCGTTTGCCCGTACGCGATTCCGCCGGCGGATGCTCAATCGCCTGCCTTTGACGCCCCCCCCAGCCAGGAGCCGATCACGCCAATTCCTGCGGCACGCGGGCTCGATCCGCAACGTGTGTTGCTCGGAGAGCAATTGTTCAGTGACCAGCGTCTGTCTCACAATAATACACACAGTTGTTCATCGTGCCACGATAAAGCGACGAACGGTGCCAGCGCCGACGTCCACGATACGCGCGAGGGTCAACCGATCGCGCTAAATACGCCGACGGTCTTCAATGTGAGCTTGAACTTTCGCCTGAATTGGGAAGGGAATTTCCGTTCGCTGGAGGAAGGAATAGAGCAAAGCCTTCGAAATCCTGCGATTATGGCAGCGAGCGCTGACGAGGTCGTCCGCAAGCTGCGTGCCGATCCCCAAATGGTCGACCAATTCCGCGACGCGTATGGAAGGGGGCCGGATGTTGCGGCACTGCTGGACGCGATCGCGACATACGAACGGTCGCTGGTTACGCCGGACAGCCGCTTCGACCGATGGCTGAGAGGGGAAGCTGACGCGATAACGCCGCACGAGCTGCTCGGCTATCAGGTTTTCAAATCGCTCGGCTGTGTCACCTGCCATCAGGGCGTCAATATCGGCGGTAATTTATTCCAGCGGCATGGCATCTTCCATCCCCTAGGTTCACCGGAGCCGGTGCTGCTCCGTGTCCCTAGCCTGCGCAATGTGGCAACTACCGCGCCGTATTTCCACGACGGCAGCGCTGCCACGCTACCAGAGGCGGTCAAGGCGATGGGCATTGCACAACTCGATCGGGTGCTAACTGACCAGCAAATCACCGCCATCGTCGCATTCCTCAACACACTGACTGGAACCTATCGGGATCGAGCGGTAAGCCCGGCCGCGCCCCGCGCAGGCTCAGTGATCAAATGAGAAACTTGCCAATTGTGCTTGGCGTATCGTTTCTGCTCGCGCTACTGACCTGGCTGTTGTTACGCGGGATCGATACGAACGCACCCGCCTACGCGCTAACTCTTCGGGCCTTCGATGATTACGCGCTCGCGGAGGCCTCGCTTCACCGCGACGTTTTGCAGGCGCGCGCGGGTCTGCTTCGCAACTACGATACCTTCACCACTGACGCGCAAGAGATGGAGGAAGCAGTTGGTAGAATCCGGTCTCACGCGCAGGCTGAAGGCCTCGACATGAAGCCTGCTAACCGACTTGCAGCAGCGGTTATCGAGCAGGAAAATCTGCTTGAGCGATTTAAGACCAGCAACGCATTGCTTCAGAACTCGCTGTCCTATGTTGGCCTTCTCAGTACTAGTCCGGAATTCCTTGCCCAAGACGTGCAACTCGCACCAGCAACAGGTGCACTGGCGGCAGCGATCCTCCATTTATCCCGGGACACATCTTCTGATGCACTCAAGGCGCTCCAGGAGCGCATAGAGCAGTTCGCGCAACAAGCACCCACGGCAGGACAGGAAGCGGAAACAGCACGGGCGATGCAGGCGCACGCGCGGCTGCTTTATGAACAGCTGCCAATCGTTGATGAGACGCTGAGGGCATTCATAGCGGTGCCCAGCGAGCGGGCTCTCGCTGAAACCCGCGCGCTGTTCTCCCGGCACCGGGTCATGGTCGAAGCCGTGGAGCAGCGCTATCGGACATTGCTGTATGTCGTCTCGTTGTTGCTGCTCGTTATGCTGGTATTTCTCGGCCTCAGGCTGCGTGCGCGCGCCGCCATACTGCGCCGGCGGGCGGCATTCGATCATATCATGGCCGAAAATTCGACACGTCTGATCAATTGCTCGCCGGCTGAAACCGGGACCCGACTGACGCAAGTGCTCGGCGAACTAAGCCGAACCATTGATGCAGATCGGGCGTATGTAGTGTTCGATGAAAAGCCTATCCGCGTGCACACATGGTCCAAGGATGGAGTAGCGTTCCCGAAAGATTGGCCCCGGCAGGCGCTGGCAGCAGCGGAGCAACTCGGCCTGGCTGAACCGAACGTTACCGTTCCAGATGCTGCCGCCTTGCCGTCCGGGCCGATCAAGGACGCGCTAACGCGGGCTGGCGTGCGCGCATGGGCGTACGTGCCGCTGATCCGACCGGCCCGGCTCCACGGCATCATGGGTTTCGACCGCTTCCGGCCGATACGGAACAAAATCTCTCCTGTGCCGATTGCCCGGCTTGCTGGGGACGCGGTGGCCAACGCCCTCGAGCGCGAGTTTCTTGAACAGGAACGGGCGAAACTCTCGGCGCGGCTGGAACGCGCGCGCCGTATGCAAATGGTCGGGTCGCTCGCAAGCGGGATCGCGCATAATTTCAACAACATCATTGCCGCCATTCTCGGCTATTCGGAGATGATCGAACCGCAACTTGCACGCGGCACCAAACCGGTGCAGCACATTGAAGAAATTCGCCGGGCGGCGGAACGTGGCCGTGATCTCGTGGACAGCATCCTGACTTTTGGACGCAGGACCGACGTGCGGTCTCGTCCGGTGCAGGTACGCACGCTGCTCAACGAGGCAGCCTCATTCTTGAGTGCTTCGCTGCCGTCGCGCGTCGAGCTAATCATGGATGACGTTTCGGACGCCATCGCCGTGTCTGGCGAACCAGCTCAGCTGCAACAGGTCATCCTTAATCTTTGCACCAATGCGGCGCAGGCAATTGACGAGCGCGGCCATATCCATTTGGCAGCAAAGCTGGAAGAAGTGACCGATCCGCTTCAAATCGGCGACGCGAAACTCCCGCAGGGCCGCTACGTCTGCTTCTCAATCAGCGACAATGGGCGCGGCTTCGATCACCGCATCGCGCGGCGAATGTTCGAGCCTTTCTTTACCACGCGCCTGGCCGGCACCGGCCTTGGTCTGGCAACCGTTCGCGAAATTGTACTGGATCATAATGGAGCTATCCGGGCCCAGAGCGAGCCTGGGCGGGGAAGCCGCTTTGAAGTTTGGTTGCCGGCAGCGGCGACAGGCAGCCCTGGGACGGCCGAGCCGGCCACACAGTCGATCGGGCGCGGCGAGACGGTGTTGATCCTGGAAGTCGAACGGGAGCGCCTACTGCGGGACGAAGAGACACTGGCAGCGTTGGGCTTTGAGCCCGTCGGATTCGAGCATTCAGACGATGCGCTTGTGGCGTGTGGTTCGGACCCAGATCGTTTCGATGTGATTTTGATTAGCTCTGGCTGGAAAGCCCAGGAAGGCCTCGACCTGGCGCGCGCCTTTGGCGAGGTAGCACCCTCGAAGCCCATCCTGCTTGCCGTCGCGTCCTCCATCGACATCAACGTTAACGCACTTGCAGAAGCCTGCATTTCCGAGGTTTTGCCTTGGCCGTTGGCGACGACGGAGCTTGCTTCGGCGCTGGAGCGCTGTCTGCAAAGACACGACAAGTTACAACCGTAACATAGCTGAAATTCGTCCGTAGGGCGGAGCCGTCATTTCTAACGGCTGCAACCGCGCACGCCTGCGCGGCATATTTGAAGTCCCGAAACTCAAGCGAGTTATTGCTCGCGAAACGGCGTTTGTCACAACGTTGAAAGGACGATCCTATGGCTATCAAAGCTAGTTTCTCGCCGACTGCAGGTCTGCTTTCGGTGTTCGACGATAACCTCAACAACACGATCGTCGTCAGCCGCGATGCGGCCGGAACGATCCTCATCAATGGCGGTGCGGTCACAGTCACGGGCGGCACGGCGACGGTAGCGAATACCTCCTTGATCCAAGTGTTCGGCACGGGCGGCGACGACATGATCTCGCTCGACGAAACCAACGGTGCGCTGCCTGCCGCCCGGTTGTTCGGCGGTACGGGTAACGACACGCTGATCGGCGGCTCGGGCAACGATCAGCTTTTCGGCGGCGCAGATAACGACACGCTGATCGGCAAAGGCGGTAACGATCTCCTGTTCGGCGGCGCCGGCAACGACACGCTGACTGGTGGCACCGGCAACGATCAGATGTTCGGCGGCGCCGGCAATGACCGCATGATCTGGAATCCGGGCGACGGCACCGATCTCATGGAAGGCGGCGCCGGCAACGATACCGCCGAGGTCAATGGCGGCAACGCGTCCGAGACATTCGCCATCACTGCTAACGGCAGCCGCGTGCGCTTCGATCGCCTCAGCCCGGCGCCGTTCTCGCTCGACATCGGCACCACCGAGAATTTTGTGCTTAACATGAACGGCGGCGACGACGTCTTCACCGCCGGAAACGGTCTTGCCAACCTGATCCAGCTCACCATCGACGGCGGCGACGGCAACGACACCATCACAGGCGGCGACGGCAACGACAGGCTGCTCGGCGGCACTGGCAACGACGTCATCACTGGCGGTCGCGGCAATGATTTCGCGAATCTCGGCAGCGGCGATGACACCTTCGTCTGGAATCCGGGTGACGGCAGCGACACGGTCGAAGGCGGTGACGGCACCGACACGCTGCAATTCAACGGCGCCAATGCCAGCGAGAACATGATCATCTCGGCCAATGGTACCCGCGCGCGGCTTACCCGCGACGTCGGCAACGTCACCATGGACCTCAACGGCATCGAGCACATCAATGTCGCGGCCCTGGGAGGTGCTGACACCATCACGGTTAACGATCTGGCCGGAACCGGCGTCAGCCAGGTCGCCTTCGACCTCGGCAGCGGCGCTGACCCGAACACGCCGGATACGGTCGTCATCAACGCGACCAGCGGCGATGACGTCATCAACATCGTCGACAACAATGGCGTGGTCACGATATCGGGTCTCGCCGAGAACGTGACGATCTCCGATTTCAATGCGAACGATCGGATCGTCATCAATGGTCTGGGTGGCGACGACACCATCAGCGCGACCGGGCTCGGGTCGGCCATGCAGCTTGTCGCCAATGGCGGCGATGGCAACGACGTCCTGCTCGGCGGTAACGGCATCGAGACGCTGAACGGCGAAGCTGGGGACGACATCCTCATCGGCGGCAGTGTGCAGAACGTCCTTAACGGTGGACCCGGCGCCAACGTCGTCATCCCGGGCGGCGCGGCAGCGCCCACCGCGCGTGCCGCCCTGATAGGGCAGTTCATGGCGTCGAGCTTCGTCGCGGCGGGTGACGGCCACGGCGCGGCGCCGATTGCCGATCCTGCGGTTGCACAGCAACCCCAGCTCGCGCCCCCGCACGCCGTTGCCTGACGTAAACGACTCGCCCTGGAGAACAGCTATGAGCAACCAAGCCCACAGCGTTAATCCGGCGGACCCCGGTCTTGAAGCGCTTGTAACGCTGTTGCATCTCCAGGGCGTTGCAGCCGATGCCCAGCAGATCGCGCATCGGCTGGGTACCAACAAGATCAGTGCACCCGAGATGCTCCGGTGCGCCAAAGATCTCGGCCTCAAGGCGCGCGCCTACCGAACCGACTGGTCACGGCTCAGCAGCACGCCCTTGCCCGCCATCGCCTCCCTGCGCGGTGGCGGGTTTCTGCTGGTCGCCAAGACCAGCGGGGATAAAGTCCTGGTCCAGTCGCCGCTGGAGCAGCGGCCCGAACTGATGACCCGAAATCAACTCACCTCCATCTGGGACGGTGGGTTGATTCTGATGACTCGCCGCGCCGGATTGTCGGATATCACGCGACGGTTCGACATCACATGGTTTGTCGCCGCAATTCAAAAGTACCGGCGGCTCCTAAGCGAGGTGCTGGTCGCGTCGTTCTTCCTGCAGCTGCTCGGCCTGGTCGCTCCGCTTTTCTTCCAGGTCGTGATCGACAAGGTGCTGGTGCACCGATCGCTCAGCACGCTCGATGTTCTTGTTCTCGGGCTGTTGACGATCTCGGTTTTCGAGACGGTGTTGGGAATTTTGCGGACTTATCTGTTCGCGCACACCACCAACCGCATCGATGTCGAGCTTGGGGCGCGCCTCTTCCGCCACCTGCTGGCCTTGCCGATGGCTTATTTTCAGGCGCGCCGTGTCGGCGATTCCGTGGCACGCGTCCGAGAGCTGGAGAACATCCGCAATTTCCTTACCAGCTCCGCGCTGACGCTCGTCATCGACCTGTTCTTCACCTTCGTCTTCCTGGGCGTGATGTTCTTCTACTCGCCGTTCCTGAGCTTGATCGTGCTCGGCTCGTTCCCGTTCTATATCGCGATCTCGGCCGGGGCCACGCCGCTATTCCGGCGGCGGCTGGACGAAAAATTCCGCCGCGGCGCCGAGAACCAGGCCTTCCTGGTCGAGAGCGTCACAGGAATCGAGACGCTCAAAGCCATGGCGGTCGAGCCGCAGATGCAACGCCGATGGGAAGAGCAGCTTGCCGGCTATGTGGCGGCGAGTTTCCGGGTCCTGAGCCTCGGCAACAGCGCGAGCCAGACGGTGCAGCTAGTCAGCAAGATCGTCACGGCAAGCATCCTCTATTGCGGCGCCAGGCTCGTGATCGACGGCAGCCTTTCGGTCGGCGAACTCGTCGCGTTCAATATCCTGGCGGGCAGAGTGAGCGCGCCGGTGCTACGATTGGCTCAGCTCTGGCAGGACTTCCATCAGGCGCGGCTGTCGATTGCGCGGCTCGGCGACATCCTCAACACTACAGCCGAGCCGACCTATTCGGCCAGCCGCGCGCGGCTGCCCGCAATTCGCGGCGACGTCAAGTTCGAGCACGTCTCGTTTCGCTACCGCATCGATGGTCCGGAAATCCTGCACGATGTCTCATTCGAGGTCCCCGCGGGCCAGACCGTCGGCATCGTAGGGCCTTCCGGGTCGGGCAAAAGCACGTTCGCGAAGCTCATTCAGCGCCTCTACCTTCCGGAGCGCGGGCGCGTCCTGGTGGACGGGATGGATCTCGCGATGGCCGATCCTGCCTGGCTTCGCCGCCAGATCGGCGTCGTCCTGCAGGAGAACGTGTTGTTCAATCGCTCGGTGCGCGACAACATTGCGCTTGCCGATCCCGCGATGCCGATGGAGCGCGTCATCAAAGCTGCTCGCCTCGCGGGGGCGCATGATTTCATCCTCGAGCTTGCCGAAGGCTACGATACCGTAGTCGGCGAGCGAGGCTCGACGTTGTCGGGCGGGCAGCGCCAGCGCGTCGCAATTGCGCGTGCGCTTGTCGCCGATCCACGCATCCTGATCTTCGACGAAGCGACCAGCGCCCTCGATTACGAGAGCGAGCGTATCATTCAGCAGAACATGAAAGAGATCGCTGACGGACGGACGGTGATCATCATCGCACACCGACTCTCGACCGTGCGCACGGCGGATCGAATCATCACGCTCGATAGCGGTCGGCTCGTCGAGGACGGAAGCCATGACGCATTAATCAAGACCGGCGGACGTTACGCATCGTTGCATCGGTTGCAAGGGGGACTACATGAAGTCAGCTGAATCGGTTGCGTCCGTTATGCCAACGCCTCGTGTGATTCCGCTTCGGCGCGCGCAACAGAGACGCCGTGAAGTGCTGGCATTTTTGCCGGCGGCGCTTGAAATCGTGGAGACACCGCCGTCGCCAATCGGCCGTGCAATCGGAAGCGTCATCATCCTCTTGTTCTGCCTGGCGCTGATCTGGGCGTGGTGGGGCAAGATCGATATCGTTGCCTCGGCAACCGGGAAGATCCTGCCGGGTGGCCGTGTCAAGGTGGTCCAGCCCTTCGAAACCGCCGTTGTACGTGCCATTCGGGTGCAGGATGGGCAGACGGTCAAAGCTGGCGACGCCTTGATCGAGCTCGATCCGACCGCCAACGAGGCAGAGCGCGATCATTTGCGCAGCGACCTACTCGCCGAACGGCTCAACATCGCGCGCTTGCGGGCAGCGTTGTCTGGCAGCGACGACCCAGCGACCGATTTCATGCCATCGGCCGATGCCGATCCTGAACTGATCAGGACCCAGCGCCAGTTATTGCTCAACCAGGTGACCGAGCATCGCGCCAAGATCGCGGCGCTCGCCCGCCAGCAAGCGCAAAAGGAAGCCGAGTTCGCCACAACGGCTGCGACGATCCACAAGCTCGAGACGATCATTCCCGTCATTCAGTCGCGCGTCGACATCCGCAAGACATTGGTGGAGAAGGAGCTGGGCTCCAAGCTCAGCTATTTCGAAGTGGTCCAGCTTCTGGTCGAACAACAGGAGGAGCTTGGCGTCCAGAAGAGCCACCTGCGGGAGACCGAGGCGGCGATCGCCGCCATCCACGAGACGGGCGGTCAGGCCGCGGCCGAATATCGGCGCACGATCTCCGATGACCTTGCTAAGTCCGAGCAGAAGGCGAACGGACTCGCGCAGGACCTGATCAAGGCCGAGCAGAAGATGAAGCTGCAACTGTTGACGGCTCCAGTCGACGGCGTGGTGCAGCAGCTCGCGGTGCACACGGTCGGCGGCGTGGTCACGCCCGCGCAGCCACTCCTGATCGTCGTACCCAGTGACAGCCGACTGGAGATCGAGGCCATGGTGTCAAACAGCGATATCGGTTTTATTCATGCCGGGCAACAAGCTCAGATAAAGGTCGATACCTTCAATTTCACGCGCTACGGGCTGTTGCATGGCGAAGTCCTTTCGATTTCGCGTGACGCGGTGATCAGCGATCGCCCGCAGGACCGCTCCGGCGAGCGGGGGCCAGGCGCAGCAAACGAGACCAGCGAACCGAAAAGTCAGGAGCTGAACTACAGTGCGCGCATTTCGCTCGACCGCACCCAGATGCAGATCGATGACAGGATGGTCGATCTGTCACCCGGCATGGCGGCAACTGTGGAAATCAAGACGGGATCGCGGAACATCCTGAGCTATCTGCTTTCGCCCTTGCGTCGCTACCGCCAGGAGGCGCTTCGAGAGCGCTAGGGAGAAACGATCTTCCAACCAATTACCGCAGGATTGAACCACCACAAAGCCGAGAAGTCCGATGAAAACTCCCTCAAAATTGCTGCTCAACGTTGCTTCAGTCACGTATCTTCTGCTGGCCGTCAGGGCGCCGGCACAATCGCTGTCGGCGATCGACAAGAATACGATCATCGCTACCCTTCATGCAGAGGGCGCCCAGATCTACGAGTGCAAACCGGATACTTCGAAGCCCGCCGGGCAGGCTCGTGCGCTGACGTGGCAGTTCCGTGAGCCCATCGCCACGCTCATGGTCGGCGGCCAATCGGTTGGCCGGCACTATGCCGGTCCGAGTTGGGATCTCGTCGATGGGGGCGCAATGAAGGGAAGGGTGGTAACGAGCACTCCCGCGCCTACTGCAAACGATATTCCGTGGCTGGAGCTTGAAGTGGTTGACCACCGCAACAAGGGGATTCTGTCCGATGCTGTCATCGTCTTGCGCATCAATACCAAAGGTGGACTTGCGCAGGGATCCTGTGAAAGTGAGGGCAAATACCTCGGCGTTCCGTATGCCGCGGATTACTTGTTTCTGCGCAAGCACGATTGATGCTGCAAGTTGCGACCGCCCAAAGCTGTGAACTCATACGACTGTTAAGTCAGCGGCTCGCACGGTCTAGCTCGCTACCAAAAACCTCTGTGGCGCTGAGGTTCTCGTTATTACGCGTTTCGAGCGTTAATTCGTAGGAGACAGAACGTGCCCCAGGTCTATTTTCACTGCTCCAACCCGAAGGCGGCTTTGATCGATCGCCGCGGCCTCGTAGTAGATGACCTCGCTGAGGCGCGTGATCAAGCGGCCTGTGTCGTGCGATCCCTTACCACGGCGCGCAGCCTCGAAGACTGGCGCGGCTGGATCCTGCGCGTCAACGATGATCTTGGCGATGAGCTCTTCGCGGTCCCCATCGCCTTCGTGCTTGGGAAGCCGCATTGAGGGTCGCCATGTTTGCGGTTCTATCGCCGATAGCGTCGCTCGGCCAATGCGTGCTTGGCATCAAGAGAAGATGCACCAAGCTTATCGCGACCACCTGCGGCTCGTATCGGCCCGAGCGTCACTATATGCGCGGACCCGGTCCTAAATGGTTTGCCAAGCATGGTGTCGTACCGCTCGGGAGATTCGTCGAAGCCCGAGGCCGTGGGCAATCGACGCGCGAAGAAGGTAGCAGTCGGCTAGCAAAATGTATTCGAGTCGGAGCTCCAGCATGATAACTGTACCGGAACTAGCGGCGAGCGCCTTGGAGGATTTTCTCGGTTCCTATATGCGTCGCCGATTTGGCTCCTCGCAGGCCCATCTTGCAGAGATAGTGCCGTCTGCCGCCCGCTCCGCTCTGGAGTGCATTGGAAATAGCGATGCACTCTACCACAATCTCGAGCACACGCTCCTGGTGACGCTTGCGGGCCACGATATACTCCGCGGTCGTACGCTATACTGCAACGTGACCGCTGACGATTACGCTCACGTGATCATTGCGTGCCTTACCCACGACATTGGCTTTGTCCGCGGTCTGTTCAAGGAGGATGACGACGCCGGCTTTGTCATTGATCCGACAGGTAAGAAGATGAAGCTGCCGCGCGGTTCTTCCGATGCGGCGTTGTTCCCTTATCATGTCAATCGATCGAAGCTTTATGTCATGGAGAGGATCGAGGGTATCGCCCTCCTCGACAAGAGACGTATCGCCGGTGCTATTGAGGGTACGAGGTTCCCGACAAGCGTTTTAGGCGAGGGGCAAGAATACCAGGAAGAGGCGTCGATCGTTCGCGCAGCCGACTTTATCGGGCAACTCGGTGATCCAAACTACATCAGAAAGGCAAATGCGCTGTTTCACGAATTTGAGGAGGTCGGCATGAATCGCCAGCTTAGTTATGATTCGCCGGCCGATATCGTCAGTCGCTATCCCCAGTTTTACTGGAACAGCGTGGCGCCTCACATCCAAACCGAAATCCAGTATCTGAACAAGACGTCGAGCGGTCGTCAGTGGATTGCAAACCTTTGCAGCAACGTTTTTTGTGCTGAGCACGAAATCTCGCTTTCTGGGCCGCAAAGATAGACCTGACGGCATCAAACACGGCGCGTTAATTCCATTCTTTTGAAGGTCAACCAGATCGGGACTACCGCTCGCACCTGTCCCTGTCGGAAACCTAATCCGGCTGGCGCGTGAGGCCGAATCGCGCGATGCTTCTGTCTTATGAGAGAAGCTTACGAGCCTGGTCTGGTCGGTGCTGGTCTTATTGTTCCGATCGCAGACTCATGCACCGCGGCAAATGTGGACAAGCGGTGGACTACGTTTAGACGTAATCGAGGCTATTATTCCGCCTGCAAACGTCCGCGGTGCAACGTCATATTACTCCGAGACTAGGATGAGTGTCGTCGAGTGCGACGTGCCTTCCGAAAGCGCCCTAGGCAAGACCCTGATCGAACACGCGGATTTTAGTGAGGCATACCGCGCACCACTGCGCCGCCCCGAAGCTGGCGTCGTTGAAATCTTCTTTGCGATCTTTGCCCACCGGCCGGTCTGGATGAACCTGTTACTGATTGCGCGGAACAAGTTTGCAGGCTTCGCTGGCCTTGAGACGCCGACCACCTCGGAAATCCTGAACATCGAACAGAGGGATCGTTATATCGTGGGACAGAAGATTGGCCCTTGGCCAATCTTCTTTCTGGGGCCGGACGAATTGGTTGCGGGACGGGACAACAAGCATATGGATTTCCGGCTGTCGATCATGAAGCTTCGCGATGGCAAAGGCCCATGCGTCGTCGTGTCTACTCTGTGCATGGTTCACAATCGCTTCGGGCGGTACTACCTGTCCTCCATCACTCCTTTCCACAAATTTGGTTTGCGCAAACTGATGGCGAGTGCCCTTGCCGCTGGGCGCCTGTAGAACCCATATCCTGCGACTGGGACACAATTTCACCAAGGTAACGGCCTTGCTGACGTCTGTTCAGTGTCAGGCAAGCGGCTGAAATGCCCGGGCCGATTGGTGAGGTTCGCGACTTCTGTTACGGGTCATTCGCGACTCGGCTGAGCGAGCAGCAAGTCAGGGTATGGTCCGCTATGCCCGGTGGAGTCTACCGTGGGTAGAGCGTCGCAACAACGTCAACGGCTCGCGGGGGCTTAACCGGGGGTCGTCGATATGTGCTGTGGATTTCTTGAGTCAAATCAATCGGGGTAGGCGGTTAAAGCGACCGCCTACTACGAGTCCGCATCATCCTATGTCGTGCCGGCCATTTCGCTATCTGCCGTGACGTCGGGTGTTGGGTGTCGACCGGACGGGGAGTTGCGTCGGGCTCTACCGCTGCTTTTGACCATACAGCCAAGACGCCCTTGGCGGATATGCCGACTCCCTTCCGATTGGTGTCTGCTTCCGTGGGGTAGATGCATTTGGCTGGTCAACAGCCACGACCGCCAACTGACCATAGCCTGAAATTTTCGAACTCAGCCGGCGCCGCTGGCGTTCGAAAATTATTAGCACGCAACAAATTCCCCGCCTCGTGACATAAAACATTTGACGCGCTAAATTTTCTCTGCGTTTAGATCAAGACATTCGTCGCGGGTAAAAGCGCCTGCACTCTTGAGGACCGTAATGCGCAACGCACGCACACACATCGCAAAGACTGCCGCCCACGTCCGGCTGCTTATTCGGCTGGCCGATTGGTCGTGCATGTCCGTGATGAAGTGGGGCCCGAATTTTCAGCTCGAAGTGGGGCTGATCCGCAAAGCAAGAGTATAACTCTCGGCGCAGGGCCGCTCCCTCCGCCGAACTGGCAGGAGGGGAAAATGAACGCCCGCAACGATGTCAAGAGACCATCCGATCAGAGCTTGGACCCGAGGCTTGTGCTGGCAGCGGCTCAACTGCGATTTGCCACGCGGGTTGATCTTCTCGTGGCTTGCTGGCTCGAGCGCTGCGCTACGAATGCCGAGGCCGCACAACGGTTGTTCAAGACCGATCGGAGGCCCACACGTGAGCTCGGGATGGGTGCGAGCCTTGTCGTTTCATCTCCACGATGGGATCCATGACGTTGTGGGGCGGGGATAGCGTAGTGAGGAGGCTACCCGCATGGCAGCCTCCCTCATTCTATTGCAGATCACCAGGGTTGACCTGATCCGTCCTAAACGCAGCGCTCTTCCTCTAACGCGCGGGCTTCAATGTTGACTCTTCACGTACCGGACCTGACCGACTGACCTGACGATTCTGCTTACGCCGCCAAGCAAAGGGCCGCTTGTTCGGGACGTTGCGGCGCTGCATCTTCGACGAAGGCTTGTTTGAATGCGCCTTTCAGCTTCCGGGGAAAGCTAACCAGTTAAGCGCAGGACTATGTTTGGATGGAAATCGCGTCGATGTGCTCTACAACTGGAAGCGCCCCGATCTCGACGGCGATAGACCTCGCGTCTGCCAACGATGCTGCTCGTTGCGCACCCTTGAATTGACCCAATCCTGCGTCCGCCATACTGGTCAATGCCTGCAGCAAAAAACCCTTTACGCCTGCGGAGCGCGCGATCGCGGCTGCTTCAATAAGATGATGCTCGGCCTTGACCGTGACCTGGGATCTTCGGTGGAAGATGGCTCGCGTGGCGGCTTTTCTGCAGATGCTGCCGCAAGATAGATTTGGCCAAGCACGAGATGGGCCCAGGCAACTATCCGCGAGTTTCGCCATTTCGCAAGCCGCGTAGTAGAGGCTTCCAGGTCTGCAATAGCTCCCGCCGGATCACCGGCAAACGCGCGTGCGGCAGCTTCGGGCACTTCAGACACAACCAAAAGACCAAGGAAGCCCACCTCTTTGATAAGACGATTGAATTCTCGCAGCGTGGCAAGGCTCTCGACTGGCTGGCCCGCACTTAACTGAGCAAGTCCACGAGCACATAGGGCGGCTACTCGCTCGGTCGCACCCGCCGAGGCATCATGTGCTTTCTGAGCGAGCTCCAAGGCCGCGCTTCCATTGCCCGCAACTGCGGCGACGAAGCTAGAGCTCATGAACCCCAATGAAAGCGCGGGCGGGTAGCCAGAACTTTCTCCAAGAGCAATGGAGCGATTCGCCCAATCTTGGGCGTCTGCAAGAAATCCCCTCTGCAGAGCGTCCGCAAACAGCGTATAATATGTCAGCGTCTCAAGGTAAGAATCGTTTAAGCGTTTGGCGGCTGCAAGGATCTCGTCGCCCAGCTCGAAATAGCGTGCCTGCGAGCGACCGTCTGGTGTAAGCAGATGGAGCCACATTATATCCCACCGCGCGTAGGCTATGCTTTCGTCCGATTTGATCTGCCTGCCAATCGACAAAGCGCGGGCGAGTATCTGCTCCGCTTGGTCAAACCGCTCACTATTCAGATATGCTTCGCCCATCCAAGCAAGCACGCGCGACAGCTGTCGGCTGGCGCCAAGGCGCTCGAGTGTTGGCAGATGCTTTTGGCCGAGCGGCACCATGCTGACGAAGTCGGATTCCCAGCAGCAGACCAGAAGGCGGTGAACCACGACGTCCGCAACCAATTCGTCGTCAGCGCAGGTGGAATCCCTCTCGATCAAGGCCAGGGCCTGCTCTAGATAAGAAAGCGCTTCCTTCAACGAGAACAGCCGTAAGCTCTTGTCCGCAGCGATCGCGAGATAACGCACGGCCCGATCAGATCTCTTTGTGCGTGTAAAATGGTGGGCGAGCAGATCAGCAATCTCCGGTGTTTTGACGCCAGCCCTCGCCTCCAGGTGCAGCCCAGTTTTCTCGTGTGCTGCGCCGCGCGCACCTGTGAGTAGGGATGCATAGAGGGCATCCTGAACAAGGACGTGCTTGAACGAGTACTCGTCGTCAGACGCTGCACTATCTCTGGCTATCGGCAATAGGATTCCATTTTCCACTAGCGCTGCGAGCAGCGCAGGAACTTTTCCATTTAGCTCCGAAACTTCAGTGACAAGATCGACAGAAAAGCGTCGGCCAATGACTGAGGCGGTTTGGAGTAGCTGGACCGCTTGAGGCTCAAGGCGGTGGACCGGTCGTTCGCATCGATATTGCCAGGTCCGCGTTCTCGTCCGCGCCGCGCGCCAGCCGGTGATGGCTGAGATGGGCCGGAATCTGGCGGCCGCCGCCCGCCGGCCGGGCCTTGGAATCATCGCGCGCGGTGACAACAACGTCGACACCCTCGCCCAGCGGCAGGAGGCCTGCCGGACCGCGGGAGCCGCGGCCGTTGAGATTGACGCCGGTCATTGGTGGATGACCGGCGGCGACCAGAACGCCATCCTGTCTGCGCTCACTGACCTATGGACGCGCGGAGGCTAACGGGAATTGCGGCCCTCGGTGATCTTCCGCAGAGGAGCGAACGGGTTCCGTTCGGAATGGGGCGCCAAGGTCTACGCCGACCTTTGCTCCATCGTTGCCACGGGCCGTCTCGCCAGCACACCGCATTCGCCGCCCCCCGTGACGCTCTGGCAGCCCCCGCGCACGAGCCAACAGCACGTAATCAGGTGGATAGGGGTGAGGGGTGAGTAATTACCTCACCGGACCTCATCGAAGTCGCGTTTCGGACGCCATGAGACTGGATCCGCGATCCAGCGGTTGATGTCGGATTCATGCCAGCCGGTGCCGTTGATGCTGATCGTGATTTGGGACGGGAACGTGCCCTCGGCGATCTTGCGATAAATGGTGGACCGGGACAGCCCGGTCCTGGCGAGCACGGTTTTCAAGCGGACGATACGATCTGGTTCGCGCATGGCCGCGCTGCCTCGTGCTGGTTGGTGCTGACGGCTTCTGAGACCAGACAGGACAGTACTTGCAGGTGGGCAAGAGCACTTTACGCGTCGTCGCACTGTGGCGTAGAGCCGGCAGCAAATAGGATGGTCAAGTTTCGGTGCCACGGCCTCTACCGAGGTCGATGCCGTGGGCGAAGGCCAGTTCGATACCGAGCCTGCGGCCTGAGCCGAACGCGATGCCGAGCTCCGGCTTGCGGTTGGTGAGGATTGATTCCATTTGCGGATCGCGTTCGAGGCTTCTCACCATATCGCCCATCGCCGAGCCCGTGGCCCTATAGCCGGACATGTCGCCCGCCTGATACTGGTGCAGGCGGGTCTGGCCGAGCTCCTGCCAGCGTCCCACAAAGCGGTCAGCGCGGCGGCTCGGATTGATGCGCATTTCGGTCTCGAGCTGGAGGGCGCGGACGGCACGGTTGACCCGGCCCGATCCGGCCTCGTGGGCAAGGTCCGGGTTCTTTTTGTAGGCGGCCTCGGCATCGACCGAGCCGTAGGGCCGCACGTCCTCGAAGACCCGGCGGGCCGCCTGCAATTCCTTTACCTGCTCGGGACTTGCCTTGCCGCCCATCTCCTGCGCCTCGAAGATCGCATCCACAGCGCGGGCATGGCGCACCAGCGCCCGTGTGCGCAGGGGTCGCGCTTCCGCTTCGGGATCTTGCGCCACCTTCGTTTCCGGCGCTTCGGTTTCGCGGCGCTCGGCTCCCGTACCACTCCTTTCCCTTTCCGGTGTTTCCCGCTCCCGCCTCGGTCCGCTATCCGGGCCGGGCGCATCTCCAGGAGAGCGAAGGCCGTCGAACATGGCGCGTACCTTTTCTGGCACGACCTTGCGCACGATCTCGGCAACGCGCTCGCGGAAAGTGATCCCACGCCGCTCGGCGTAGCTCTGTATCGGATCGGCGCGTTCGTAATCCGAGGCCATGTCCTTCGCGCGATCGCGCGACAGGTTGCGGACAAGCCGGTCCTGATTGGCAAAATCGTCGCGGCCATAGTGCAGGTCGACGCTGTTGCGGTGCCGCGACAAGGCGACATAGCTGCCATGGGCATCCAGGCCCGGCGTCGCCAGCACATAAGTGCGGTCCACCGTCATGCCCTGCGCCTTGTGGATGGTCGCGGCATAGCCGTGGTCGATCTTGTTGTAGTCCTTCAAGTCGAACTGCACGGAACAGCCATCGTCGGTCTGCACGGTCATAGATTGGGCGCTGACCTGCTCGACGGTCCCGAGAGTGCCGTTCTTCACGCCAAGCCTGCGCTCGTTCTGCAGGAACATGATGCGGTCACCGCCGGCGAAGTGGCGTGCGCCGCGTTCGACCGCCAGGCGCACGTCATCCCCCAGATCACCGGCAGCCCGCATCCGCTGCCGCGCAGTTTCGTTGAGGGCGCGGACCTCGTCGTTGGTATGGGTAAGGATGATCCGGCTGCGCTCCGGCGCCGCCTGCCGGTCGCGGTCCCAGCGGTCCACCAGATCGCCGCGCGCCTGCTCGCGGGTTTGGGCTTCATGCACCACGCCACGGGAGCGGTAGGCCTCCAGCGCCTTGCCGGCGTTGCCGGTGGCCAGGTCGCGCGTGGCGTCCCTGCCAGTCCTCCCGCTGGCGGCGCACCTCGCCGATTTCCGCCCCGCCATGGCGCTCATGGATCGACCGGAACGCCGCGCCGGCCTCGATGGCTTGTAGCTGCCTGGGATCACCGACCAGCACTACTTTCGCGCCGGCTTCTGCAGCACGGGACAGCACGCGCTCGAGTTGGCGCGTGCCGACCATGCCGGCCTCGTCGATCACCAAAACATCGCGCGCGGTGAGAAGGTCGCGGCCCTGTCCCCAGCCATGCTCCAGGCTGGCGATGGTGCGCGACGCGATGCCCGATCCGCTTTCGAGATTTTCCGCCGCGATGCCGGATAGGGCCACGCCGCGGACCTCGTAGCCCGCTGCTTCCCAGACCTCCCGCGCTACCCCCAACATCGCGCTTTTTCCCGTTCCGGCATGGCCGACCACGACGGCGAGATCGAGCCCGTCCGTGACATGCGCCAGCGCGTTGGCCTGCTCGCCCGAAGGCACAGGGCCGCGCTGTTCGGCACGCGCCAAAGCGGCTTTCCGGTCCGCGTCACGCACCTCGTGACGCTCCCGCTCCGCCATCAGTTCCGCGGCGCGATGCAGCCGTTGTTCCGCGTCGATCATGCCGCGAGTGGTGAAACGATCTTCACCGCGAGCGTCCCTGCCGAGTTCGACCAGATCGGGTGCTCCGCGCATCGCGCCCATGACTTCGTTGAACTGGTCGACCCCGTCGCTGTGCCGGTGCGCAAACTTCGCCATGTCGCGCTGCGTGAAGGTCGATTGCTGATGCGTGATGGCATCCAATGCGACCGAAGGATCGGCGATGATCTGCTCGCCATTGCCGCGCGCGATCTCGCGATGCATCTCGGCGCGGTCGGCCTCGGTCCCTTGGCCCTCGATGCCCCGACCCTCGATGCGTTTGGCGGGCGCACCGATCTGGCTTTGCGGTTCAAGCGCGAGGCCTTGTGCCTCAAGACTGCGGTGATCGATGCGCGCGTCGATGTCGAGTTCGGCAAGCCGATCATTGGCAAGCTCGGCCCAGCGCCTCCGCCAGCGCTCGACCATCTCGGTGCGGTTCCAGTCCCGCACCTTCCGACCAAAGCCGTTCTCGTCCACCGCGCGCATGGTCAGCATGACGTGGGCATGGGGCTTGGGCATGCCGTCTTCGGCCATGTCCCAATGCACATTGAGGTCGGCGATCATGCCTCGATCGACGAATTCGCCCCGAACGAAGTCGCGGGCGAGTTCGATGCCCTGCGCCTCACTCATCTCGCGCGGAAGGGCGAATTCGACTTCGCGGGCAAGCTGAGCATCCTTGCGGACCTCGAAGGCCTCGACATCGTTCCAGAGCCGTTCACGGTCGCTCCATGCCTCCTGCGCATTCTCCGGCAGCAGCACTTCGGAATGAACGACGCCGCGCTCGGCGGAAAAGTCGTGGCTGCGGTTAAGCCGCTCGTCGCGCAGCCGCGAGCCCGAGCGGTAGGCGGCTGACGCCACCGCGCTGGAGCCAGACTTGCGGCCAATAACCTTGATGTGAAGATGATAGATCGCCATCGCGACCAGATCATCTACACAGCGAAGAGCGCGTCGGAACGACGTATAAGCGCGCCCTCCCTCGAAAAATTCTCGGGAGGGACCATCCGGTGCCAGACCGTCCCGACGACTTTACAGCATTCAGCGTGGCGCTGGACTATCATTTCTCCATGAACACCGATGGAGACGATGGTGCGTAAGCCACGCGACTTTGACGCCGAACTTAAAGTACTTGGAGACAAGGCGCGTGACCTCAAGAGCCGAAAGGTGCAGCAGCTTGGCGAACTGGTGATCGCCGTTGGAGCCGACAACCTTAGCGTCAATGAACTGGCGGGCGCGCTGATCGTACTGGCCGAGACGAAGGACGCCGCAAAGAGGGAGGCATGGTCCAAGCGCGGGACCGCTTTCTTTCAAGGCCGGTCGCGCCGATCTGCTCCGGCACCTGAACGTGACGCTGGGGGCGCTCCGTCGCAACCAGGCGGCTCGCGACCGCCATCAGGCGGCAAGGGCGCGGCATGACATGCGCACCTGGCAAGTTGAGCGCCGCAAGCGCACGCGGCATCTCATCGAACTCGGCGGCCTTGTCGTCAAAGCCGGTATCGTCGACCTGACCGGCGATGATCGCGTCACCATTCTCGGTGCGTTGCTCTGGATGGCTGACAAGCTCAAAAGTGATCAGCACGAACATGCGCGGGCGCTTTGGGCCGCAAAGGGGAAGCAGGCGTTCGAGGCGGATGCGGCGACACCCAAGTAGACAGCGCTAACCATTCCAACAGTTCGTCGTTGAATGCGCATCGATGGCAATATCGGTCGAGGCATTTCCGCCAAGGAGGATTTACGATGCAAGCGGTCGGCGGTCTAGACCGGGCTCGGAGCCGCGGCTACCTGGGCGATAACGCCTGAGGCGATCCGAATGCTGAATGCTCAAAATTGAATGAAGCGGGTGCGACTTGCGGCATTGGTCTAAAGCGCTGATTTGAGCCTCAACTGCTGACTTCCGATCCAGTCTTAGCTTCGGGCATGTCGCCGCGCCGTGCACAAACTGTCGAGAAGGGCCATGTGTGGACGGCTCCGGGTTGGCAAGAGTTTTCTTCACGCTGCGGCGGTGGTCGGAGCGGCCATGTGTTCGGCCTGTTGGTGCGGTACTCATGACCGCCGGCCATAATGCCCTCCGCGGATCAGGTCCCGCGCATTCGACGATGCCGTGGCCCATGTGGGTTGTCCTGATCGCCGGATCGACCGGCGCTGCATTACGTGCTGTTCGCTCTCCCAACCGTTACGTCACGCCGAATATCCGGCGCGATTGCTTTACGCCGCGAGTGCGGCGGGCTCCCTGTAGCGCTCACCCCTGGCCATCATGGCCCATGCCATGCGGGCGATCTTGTTCGCGAGCGCGATCGCAGCAACCTTGGTCGGTCGACGCGCCAGCAGCCCCGTAAGCCAGGGCCGATGCCCTGTGCCATGGATCTTGGCATAGCGGATCACGGCGAGCGCGCCAGCCGTGAACAGGCTGCGCAAATAGCGATCGCCTTGTTTGCTGATACTGCCGAGCTTGTCCTTGCCCCCGCTCGAGTTCTGCTTCGGCACGAGCCCGACCCAGGCCGAGAAGTCCCGTCCCGATCGGAAGGCCTTCGGATCAGCAATGCCGGCGACCAGAGCCGTTGCCAGCACCGGACCAACGCCGGGGATCGCGTCAAGCTGCTTGCTCGTCGCATGTGATCGATGCCAGGCGATGATGCGGCGGTCGAACTCCAGGATCTGGGCCTTCAGTGACCGCAATTGACTGCCGAGAGCCGTGACGCAGGCGCGCGCCACCTCCGGGAGCCGCCGGTCGGCTGTATCGGCGACGACTTCCAGCAGTTGCTCGACACCCCGGCGCCCGACCGGGGCGACAATCCCGAACTCGGCAAGATAGGCGCGGATTGAATCGATGACGGCAGTCTGCTGGCGGATGAAGAGATGGCGCGCTCGATGAAGCATCAGACAACTCTGTTGCTCGACCGTCTTGGTCGGCACGAACCGCATGCTGGGTCTCGTTACCGCCTCGCAAATCGCCTCCGCGTCCGTGGTGTCGTTTTTCTGCCGCTTGACGTAGGGCTTCACATAGGCCGGAGGCATCAACCGCACCGCATGCCCCAACGCCTGCAGTTCGCGGGACCAATAATGGGATGACGCGCAAGCCTCGATCCCCACCAGGCACGCCGGCAACTTCTCAAAGAAGGACAGCACGAAACGGCGCTTGAGCTGGCGGCGGATCACCACCTGACCGGCTGCATCGACGCCATGCACTTGAAAGACCGACTTCGCGATATCCAGACCAATCGTCGAGACTAACTGCATAGGCTGCTCCTCCGAATCATGGGAGCCTCAAAACGGCGCCCACTCCTTGGCACTCTCGTGCCCGTGGAGGAGCCGTCCACAGCATCAAACCCGGAGGTCGCCACGACGCTACCTCCGGTTCAAATTGGTCGAGCGCGCGATTTTACCTGTGTCATGGCGACGCCGGAGATTGCGAGCAGCCCACCGACAATTAACTTTGGGGTCATGCGGTCGCCAAGGAACAACACGCTCGAAATCAGGGCGAACACCGGAAGCAGCAGACCGAAGGGGGCGACGCGGCCCATGGAGCAACGGGCGATCAGCCAGAACCAAAGCCCAAACCCAACGATTCCTCCGATAAAAATAGTGTAGGCGAGTGCCAGCCAACCACGTTCATCGGCCGTGACCAGGCTCGCCAGTTGTCCATATTCAAGGAGCAACGACATCAACATGACCTGCGGCACCGTGAGCAGCGACGACCATCCCATCAACATCAGGGGGTCAAAAGGGCCGTAGCGTTTCGTCAAGATGTTGGACACCGCGAATGCGAAAGCTGCCCCGACCACAAGCAACAGCGGAAGCGCGTTTGCCGACAGACCAGGCCCCGCTGCCAAGACGACCACGCCGACGAATGCAAGCACCACTCCAGTGGACGTGGTGAGAGACGGCCTCTCCGCGAGTAGCGGCCAGGCTAGCAGGACGGTGAAGGGCGTGGCGAGTTGATATGCGACGGCCGACATGCTTCCCGAGCCGAGCCCAAGGCCAACATAGAAGAGCCCGAAGTTCAGCCCCCCAGGAAAATCGAAATAGCTGCGATACGTCCGAGCTGTTGACGCGTAGGCCTTTTGACGAACGGAACAAGCAGCAGAGCGATGGCCAGGAAGCGCAGGGCGAGGAAGAAGAGAGGCGGAAACTCCGTAACGCCGACTTTGATGGCCACGAACTGATAACCCCAGAGCAAGGGAACGGTCACCGCGCAAATGATCTGGATTGCAGACATGGTATCCTCCTTTCACGACCGTTCAGTCCAGATATTGGCGCGCCAAAAGCGCGGGCGTCCGTAGGTTGTCTACCTGATGAAGCGGTCAAGAAGCGCGTCAGCGGTGGCTTGCGACGTGATCCGTGCAGGTGCCGTTTTGCCGATCACTCGCAGCCCCTCGACGAAACAGACGAGAATTTTTGCGGCACTTGAAGGCTCAACACCATCGGCCAACTTGCCCGCCGTCTTCGCACGGGAAAGTGCATCCGCCACCCTGGCCTCCATGGCTTTGAAGAAGCTCGCGATACGACGACCAGCTTCAGCATCCTGGCCAGCCAGTTCCATGGCTGTGGCCACCAGCAGGCATCCACGCCGACCATTGGAACCGCTTGTGCGATCAACGTAGCCGGCAAGGTAGGCCCGCAGGCCGTCGACCGGCTCTCTGCGGGGGTCGAGTTCGATATCCATCCGTGCGAGGGCATCGGCAATGTAGCGATCAAGCGCGCGCAAGAATAGCGAGTGCTTGTCACCGAAAGCTGCGTAAAGGCTGCCACGCGAGAGCTTCGTCGCACGAAGAAGGTCCGGGAGCGCCGTGGCGTGATAGCCGCGCGACCAGAACACACCCATCGCGTGTTCGACAGCGGCTTCAACGTCGAAACTTCGGGGGCGGCCACGGGGCAACTGCACTGAGGTTTGGTGGCTCATTGCCGATATATAGACCGATTGGTCGTTAAACTCAAGTGACGACTTTGAGTTGGTGCAAAGCAGACATGTTTGGGTGCAAAGCGTTGTGTACGGTCACAGCTAACCACAACCATGACCGCCTGAGCGCCGGATCTGGACTGATCACTTGGCAGAAGTCAGAATCAAATGGACTGATCGGCGGCGATCAGCATCATCGCCTTGCCCCCCAACTTCGGGGCGAGCTTCTGTTGCACTGCGACCACCGCCGGAAGCGGGCGCCAGGCCACGGTCATGCTGTCGACAAGACCTGCGTCGTTCAAATGCATGTGGTCCATGCCATCGATGACATGGTCATCGAGCCTGATCGTGAAGACGGCGACGAAGTCGCTTCGATCGCGCAGGAGCAGTTTCGGTTCGAAGGCATCGACTGTGCTGAGCAGCGCATCGAGCACCGCGGTCACTTGCTCTTTTCCCTGGAAGGGTGCTGGAACGATCGGGCTGCGGATGACAACATCATCAGCCATATGGGCTTTCGTTCCCTGGACATCGCGCCTGCCCATGGCTTCGAGGTACGCGTCGAGGTGTTCGGTACTGATCATGGGAGTCGTTTCCTGTTTTGCCGGATCGTTCTGGGTTAGCTAGGGACTGCGACGCCAAGGCGGGCAGCGACACGCCGTGCGGTCGCCTCTCGCTGGGTCGTAATGGCCTGCACGGACTGACGCGCCTGTTGCACGATCGCGGGAGGAGCCGTCTCTGGCGTGCCGCTGTTGAAGGGCGGTTCCGGCGCATACGCCATGTGGAGCTGGATCGCCTGCGCGACGTCGTCTCCGCGTAATTCCGCGGCGAGCCGCAGTGCTCCGTCGATTCCCGCCGTAACCCCGGCAGCAAAGACGTAGCTTCCATCCACGACGACACGTTCGTTGACGGGAATTGCACCGAACAACGGCAGCAGGTGAAACGAGGCCCAATGCGTGGTTGCCCTGCGTCCTTTCAACAGGCCAGCCGCTCCACACAGCAACGCGCCGGTACACACCGAAAAAATGCCGCACGCTCCTGCCGCCTGCTGACGTACCCACCCAAGTACTTCCGCGTCCTCCATTAGGGCTTCCTGACCAAATCCGCCCGGAACATGCAGGACGTCGAGCGGCGGCGCGTCAGCCAAGCTGGCGTCGGGCGTCAGTCGCAGTCCCCTGATGTCGCGAACTGGGCCGGCCCGCTTTCCGTAGATGCGATAAGTCGAATTGGGAATCCGCGACAGAACTTCGAAGGGTCCGGTCAAATCGATTTGGTCGATTCCCTCGAACAGCAGCGAGCCGATTTGCAGGTGAACATCGTGACGGATCATCTGAGTCTTCCTTTGCGCTATGGACAAAGGAACGATAGGGCACCATCTCTTGCCAATGACGCCAAAAGCCCCTCGCTTTCCGCCAAACAGCAGCCGCATTGTCGAAGTGCTGGCCTATCCGTCGGTCAAGCTGCTCGACGTCACTGGGCCAATCCAGGTGTTTGCAACCGCCAACGATTACATGGCCAAATCCGGCGAAGCGATGCCCTATGCGATCCGCGTTGTGGCGCAAGGCGGCGAACGAATAGAGGCGTCGGCCGGAGTGGAACTTGCGGTGCATCCGCTTTCATCCGTCGATGCTGACCTGGACACGCTGCTGATTGCGGGCGGTCCTGGCGTTGACGCTGCAGCGGCGGATCCCGCGTTGGTCGATTGGGTCCGCCAACGCGCCAGGCAGTCGCGTCGCACCGCATCGGTCTGTACCGGAGCTATTCTGCTCGCTGCATCAGGCATGCTTGACGGCCGGCGCGCAGTCACTCATTGGGCATTTTGTGCAGAACTTGCCCGACGTTTTCCGGCCGTCCGCGTCGAGCCTGACCCAATTTTCGTGCAAGACGGCACGGTCTGGACTTCGGCTGGAATCACCGCCGGCATCGACCTGGCCCTGGCATTGGTGGAGGAGGACCTCGGCCGGACGGCGGCGCTTGCGGTGGCTCGTTATCTGGTCGTCTTCCTCAAGCGACCCGGGGGGCAAGCGCAATTCAGCGAATTTCTGTCCCTTCAGGCTGCCGACGACAAGTTCGGGGCGCTTCATGACTGGATTAGCAACCATTTGGGCGGCGACCTTTCTCTTCCGGTTCTCTCCGGACGGGCGGGCATGAGCGAGCGCAGCTTCAGCCGGCACTATGCAGAGGCAACCGGGCAAACACCGGCGCGTGCTATTGAACGGCTGAGGGTGCAAGGAGCCCGGCATTTGCTCACGGAAACACGTCTGCCGGTCAAGCGCATTTCCCAGCGTTGCGGCTTTGGCTCGGAAGAGACGATGCGCCGCAGTTTCCTGCGACTGCTGGACACTACGCCGCAAGATTACAGGGCTAGATTCAGCCGATGATCCGGGCTCAGCGGGTGCTCACATCGTCAGTGCTGTTGTGGTCAAAGCGGCACGACGGCCTTGCGGCCGCCGCGCACCCTTAAGGAGGAAGCCACGACCTAGCGCTTACATGCATGTTGCTTACAACGCCGCCGGGTTCGGACGCAGGGTCAAAACTGCCGCGGAATGGTTGCGAGAATCTCCTCGCCGCGCTTCTCGAAGTCGACGATTTTCGCCTTCATTTCGTCGCTGGCCTCATCGACCGTCTTTGGCCCGAAGGGCGGATCGGGATAGTACTCGATTCCGAGCTGAATTCTTTCCGCGACCGTTTGACCGGCGATCTCGCGCGTCAGAAACAATCCCGTGTCAGCGCTCGCAGAAACACCGGCTCCAGTGATGATCTTCCCATCGCGGTGATACCGAGTTTTCTGCACCTTGCCGCCAAGCTTCGCCACTCGGTCACGTGCGAAGTAGTTGGTCGTCACTTCGACGCCATTGAGGATACCCGCGGTAGCGAGGATCTCGACGCCGTTGCAGATGCCTACAGTCCAAGTCGTCGTTTCATGCGATTTGCGGATGAAATCGAGGATTTGCGGGTCGCGTTGCGCGGCGTAAACGCCAAAGCCCCCCGGCACGTATAGGATGTCAGTGCCTTTTGCGTCTTCGAGCGTCTTCCAGGCATAGAGACCCAGAGCGCGCGTGTCGGCCGCGTATATACCAACTTCCTTCGCAACGAATTCCGTCTGCATGTTGGGGATACGGGCGAGTGATTCATAGCCCCCGACGATGTCCAGCGTCGTGAAACCGTCGTACAAGAGAATAGACATACGCATCGGTGCAGTCTCCGTTTATTGAAAGCAAGAGCACTCTGTCAGTCGGGTCTTATGGAGAGCATGATTTTGCCAATATGCCTTCCCTGTTCCAGGTGGCGGTGGGCTTCGACGGCCCGATCCAGCGTAAACCAACAATCGATGTGGGGCCGTACCTTCTTTCCGAGCAGCGGCCATGCCGCGTCGCGAAGACGGTTGGCGATGGCAATTTTACGATCCATGGGAAGAACACGGAGTAGAGCGCCTGTTAGACGAATACGGCTGGCCATGAGCGCTCGAAGGGGCAGCTTCGGCATTGCTCCTCCGCCTGCCGAAAGGAAGGCAAGGCGCCCATCAGTGGCGAGCGTCGCCAGATCCTGATCGATGTGCGCGCCACCGGACATGTCAAGAATGCAGTTGACACCGCGTCTGGCGGTCGCGTTGAGAACTCTCTCCTTCAACTCCGGGTCGTCATAGCGAAAACAACCGTTAGCGCCGAAGCGCATTGCGGCCTGGCACTTTTCATCGCTGCCTGCTGTTGCGTAGACGTCATGTCCCATCGCCTTGAGAAGCTGAATTCCTATGGATCCGACGCCGCTGGTTCCTCCGTGGATGAGGACGTTCTCTCCCTGCGACAGGTGCATCAGTTCAAAAAAGTTCAGCCAAATCGTAAACAGTCCTTCGGGCAAAGCGGCAGACGAAAGCCAATCCAGTTTGTCCAGCCGCGGAAGCGCGAGAGTCGCGGGGGCCGTGACGTACTCGGCGTAGCCCCCTCCATCTGTGAGCGCGACCACCTCCTCACCTAGACGGCTCGTTGAGACATCCGCTCCACAAGCGATGACGCGGCCCGATACCTCAAGGCCGGGGATTGGATTCGTGCCGTGCAGGGGGCCGGCCCTGCGCTGGTTACAATCGTGCCGGTTGACGCCGGCAGCGACGATTTCGATGAGAACCTCATCGGCCCGCGGGCGTGGTACTGCAATCTCCCGCAATACCAGTGCTTCGGGACCGCCCGCAAACGCGATTTCGATAGCACGTTGCCTGGTCGGGAGGGTCATGGCGGATCTCCAATTGCTCTTTCAAGGGTTGTCATCGCAAGGCCGGAAGCTCATGTGGCGCAGGTGATTTGACAGCGCGGTAGCCTTGCGGGTTCGCGCGGATCACGCCGGCAGATCGATGCCTAGTCTTCCAAATTGCGTCCCCTCGTCTCGGGGCCGAACCAGATCGCCAGAGCCCCGACCGCGTAGGCCGCTGTTACCGCCATCGCCGCTTTCGACAGTGAGCCTAGCGCGCTGACCATGAATCCCGCCACAAGTGGGCCTGCGGCGGTGAAAGTCCTTGCCAGATTCCAGCAGAAGCCTTGTCCGGTCGCGCGGATTCGTGTGGGAAAGAGTTCAGGAAGGTAGGCGGCGAAGGCGCCAAAACCGCCGATCGCGAAGAAACCGTAGAGGGCGACAAGCCAGAGAAGGCTGGTCAGATTTGTGACCCGGCTGAACAGCAGCAGCGCGGAGAGGATGGCTCCGAGCGCCATGATGAAATAGGACCAGCGCCGACCCGCCGCCGCGGACAGCCACATCAAGGCAATGTAGCCGCCGACTGCTCCGATGTTCATGGCGATGAACATCACGCTTGTGATTTTCACCTGCGACAGGTCCTGCACGGGAAACAGTTGGTGGACCCAGAGCGGCAGAAGGGTCGTGACACCCCAACTTCCGATCATCATCGCCGCCGAGACCGTCGCACCTACTACCACTCGCCTTCGCAGTCCCGGCGCGAAGATGCCGGCGAACGTGGTCCAGGCGCTACCATCTGTTTGCCGGCGTGCTTCCAACCAGCGCTCCGGCTCGGGCACGTAGCGGCGAATGAAGAGGGTGAACGCTGCGGGCAGCGCGCCGATCGCGAGTACCCATCGCCATCCGAACGGCCCCACCAGAAGACCCGTCGCCGCCGCCAGCAAAAAACCTCCGGCAAACGACATCTGCATGATCTGCATGAAGCGTGGACGCGATGTTTCCGGTGCGGTCTCGGCAACCAACGCTGCGCCGGCTGCCCATTCGCCTCCGATGCCGATGCCCGCGAGCGCCTGAAGGATGGCGAGTTGCCACCACGTCTGGGCGACGGCACTAAGCCCCGTGAAGCCCGAATAGATCAGCACTGTCACCATCATCGTTCTGCTGCGGCCGATACGATCGGCGACCACGCCGAAGATGATGCCACCGAGACCCCAAGCCAGCAGCTTCGCCGAAGAGACGATTCCCGCAAGGTAGGCCACGCCGGCGGGGTCGGTCGAACCTGTCAGGCTGCCGATGCAGGGAAACAGGATCACTGTGAACAGCTGAAGGTCGAAGGCGTCGAACATCCAGCCGAGGCATGCGGACAGCAATGCCAATCGGCTGCTTGCTGACTTCGGCGCCACGCGTGTCGGCGCTTTCGACTCGTGAACCGCTGCATCCATGCGGACTTTCCTCCAAAGCAATTCCATTAGGTGGAAGTTGCCCTCCATTTTTGGATAAACTTGTTCGTACGGAAGGAAGTGGTCAACCTGATATCCCTCCAAATTCAGCTGTGCGGAACAAGCAGATAACAGGATTCCGATCAGCGGAATTTGTCTCCAGTTAATTTGACTTTGCGGTCCACGGCGCGCCGAATGCGCCCAACGCATCAAGTCGCAAATGTCAGCGGGGAGGATCGACCGTGAACGGATTGGCAGAGAAGCAAAGCTTCGGGATCGAGCCTGCCGGTGCGCGTCGCCGACGGAACGAAGCCGGGCTGGCAAGCTCTCTGCTGCCCATCAACAGTCGGCCGCGCCGCGCCATGTTCGGCCCTTGCTTCGGAGGCGCATCCCGATGCTGATCGAAAACGAATTCGTGGTGGGGCTTCCTCCCGAGAAAGCGTTCGAGTCGTTGTTCGACGTCCAACTTGTCGCGAGTTGTGTGCCGGGCGCCGAACTCGTTGAAAGCATCTCGCCGACCCAGCACAGGGGCAGAGTCGCCGTCCGCCTTGGCCCCGTGAGCATGCGCTTCGCTGGTGTCGTCTCGATCGTCGAGCGGGATCCGGCCGCCCTGACCGGCCGCATCCAGGCCAAGGGGGCGGACGAAAAGGGGCGCGGATCCGCGCAATCCACGACGGAATTCAAGGTCGAGCCGGTCGCCGGTGGATCGCGCGTTCTTACCAAGACGGAGCTGAGCCTTTCCGGCCTTGCAGCCCAGTATGGCAGGGCCTCCGGGGTCGTGCGTGCGCTGGCCAACGAACTTGTCGCCGCGTTCGCAGGCAATCTGCGGGCTCGCCTGGATGCGCCAGAGACGGTGTCGCCGGACGGCGAACCTGGCAGCGTAGGGCCCGGTCACGGCGCAGCCGCGCCCGCTTTCTCGCTCTTTGGCCTTCTCTGGTCGGCGGTGAAACGCCGTATGCGTCGCGCCGACATCAGCATTGCAAAGCAGTCTCGACAGATAGGAGTGAGAAGATGACCGACTGGGCCATCGAAGGATCGATCGCGGAACGGGATGGGCAGTGGAAGCTCATCGGAGGCCGCTGTCTCGATTGTGGGGCGCTCGCCTTTCCGCGGCCGAAGGTGTGCGCCGGTTGTTGGAACGAGATGATCGAGCCCGCCGAACTGTCGACTGTCGGCGAACTCTATACCTACACGGTTGTTCATATCGGCCGCCCGGGCTGGCGCGCGCCTTACGCCATCGGTTACGTCGATCTGCCGGAGGGGCTGCGCATCTGCGCGCCGATTGATCGCAACGAGAACGAGCTTCGCGTTGGAGCGAAGGTCAGGCTCGCCGCCGGCGAGCTACGACGAAATCAACAAGGTGAGGCGGCCTTCAGTCACCGCTTCGAAATCGTCTGAGGAGTAAGGACATGGCGCGCGCTGCGATTGTCGGGGCTGCGATGAGCCCCTTCGGCAAACGTCCGGAGGTCAACCTGTGGGATCTCGGGTGGCCCGTCGTCAAGGCGGCGATGCGTGACGCAGGTCTCGACCGCGAGGCGGTCAACGCGGTCTACGCGGGCTCCGCGTTCTCCGATCGGCTGGTTGGCCAGCGCATTGTTCGATCCCTCGGCATGCTCGGCATTCCGGTCGTCAACTGCGAGAATGCCTGTTCCAGCGGAGGCACCGCCTTCAGGGAGGCGGTGCGTGCGGTCGAGGATGGGCATCACGACGTGGTGCTGGTCATCGGCATTGACAAGCTCACCGCGCTTGGCGGCGGCGTCCTGCCGGGGCAGGCGGAGGATTGGGAAGTCGCGGTGGGCCTGACGATGCCGGCGCTCTATGCGATGCGTGCGCGCCGCTACATGCACGAATACGGCGTGAGCGCGGAGCGGCTGTCCGCTGTTCCCGTCAAAGCCCACCGGCACGGCGCGCTCAATCCCTATGCGCAATTTCGCAACGAGGTTACGGTCGACGAAGTGCTGGCCGCCCGGCAGGTCGCCGATCCCTTCACAGTCTTCCACTGCTGCCCAACCGGCGACGGGGCCGCTGCGGTAGTCGTCGCGTCGGAAGCCTACGTCAAACGACACGGCTGTCGTCCAGTGTGGGTCGTGGCGACGGAGCTCAACTCTGGCAAGTTCCTCACCGGTTTTCGCGACATGACCTTGCCGGAGATCACCGCCAGGGGCGCGGTGCAGATCTACGAGGAAGCGGGGCTTGGCCCGGACGACATCGACGTCGCGGAGGTGCATGACGCGTTCTCGGTCGCCGAACTGTTCTACTACGAAGCGCTCGGGTTCTGCGGACGCGGCGAGGGCATTGGGTTGCTGGAAACCGGCGCCACGTCCATCGGCGGGCGCATTCCCATCAATCCGTCCGGAGGGCTGCTCTGCAAGGGACATCCCGTGGGAGCGACCGGCGTGGCCCAGCTCGTCGAGATCACGTGGCAACTGCGCGGCGAAGCCGGTGCACGTCAGGTCGAGGACGCTCGCACCGGCCTGACGCACTGTACTGGTGGTGGCATCGCCGGACTGGATCACGGTGCCTGCACCATCAACATCCTTGCGAGATGACATGGCAAATCAAGGCCTCACCAGAGCGCTCTACATCCTTGATCAGCTCGCGCGGGCTGGTGGCGACCTCAGCTTGGTTGAACTTGCCGAACTCACCCGGATTTCGGAAACCACTTTGCAGCGCGCGATCCAGCTTCTGGTCGACGAAGGCTACGTGCTGAAGGATGCCTCCCGGCAACGGTTGCAGATCGGTGCAAGGTCGCTCGAACTGGCGAACGCGATCATCACCAACGTGCCGTTCGCCCCGATCGTTCGCACGATCCTTCGCGAGACCGCAAATCTTACCGGCGAAACCGTGGCGCTGTACCGCTACTTGCAGGATCGCGGCCAGGCCGCAGCCGTGGCCTATCACGAGAGCGATCGCGAGTTGCAATATGAGGTCAGCGTCGGAGAGGTGAAGCCGCTGCATGCCGGAGCGTCGGGCAAGGCGATCCTTGCTTTTCTCGAGCCTGAGGCCCGAGTGGACATCCTAGCCCGGCACGGGCTCACGGCCCTGACCGACCGGACGATGACGGATCCGGCGATCCTGGAGCGCGAGCTCGACGGCATCAGGAAAGCCGGGTTTGCGATCTCGCGCGGCGAATATCTCGCCGGTGCCGTCGGTATCGCGGCTCCGGTCAGATCACGCCATGGCGACGTATATGGCTCGCTCGTCATCACGGTGCCCGAGCCGGCATTCGAGAATTCTCGCCTGACCATGCTCTCGGGGCACGTCATGGCCGCTGCGGCGAAATTCTCCCGATGCCTTGGCTACGTCGATTCTCCCAGAAGCACAATCATGGCGGCGGAATAGCAATGAAACCGGCTCCGTTCTCCTATCATTCGCCTGAGACGCTTTCCGAGGCGCTCGGCCTTTTGGCAAGCCTGGAAGAGGCGCGGCCGCTCGCCGGCGGCCAGTCGCTGATGCCAATGATGAACTTCCGCTTCGTACAACCCGGCGCGATCGTCGATCTCAACCGGATATCCGAACTCGTTGGACTCCGCTGCGACGCCACTTCGATCTCGTTCGGAGCGATGACGCGCCAGCGCGATATCTTCCGCTCGGAAACTGTCCAGGAAATGATGCCGGTGATCCCGGCTGCTCTCGCGCATGTCGGACATCGGCAAACCCGCGCCAGAGGAACCATCGGCGGTTCGCTGGCGCATTTCGATCCGTCTGCCGAGCTTTCGAATCTTGCCTGTCTTCTCGACTGCGAGTTCGTGGTGCGAAACAAACTGGGGCAGCGGACCCTGTCATTCCCGGACTATGCGCGCGGCTACCTGTCGACGGCGCTTGCGCCCGACGAGCTTTTGACGAGCCTTCGTTTTTGCGTCTGGCCGGCCAGGCACGGCTACGCCTTTCAGGAGTTCTCGTTACGGCACGGCGATTTCGCGATCGCGGCGACGTCCTGCCTTGTTCAGCTTGGTCGGGACGGACGTGTAGCGCGCGCGGCCATTGCTGTGTCCGGCGTCTCGGCTATCCCGCAGCGGCTGACGTCCGTCGAGGCCGCGATGGTCGGATGCCGGCCGGAGGTCGCGCTCTGCCGCGAGGCGGCCGAAGCCGCCCGCTCGCTGGATGCGATGTCGGACGCCTACGTACCTGCCAGTTATCGCACGCAATTGGCATCGGCGATGACCTGCCGCGCTGTGGAGCAGGCGCTGGTCGATGCCGTCGGAGGAAATTCGCTATGACATCCATTCAATCGGTCGAACTGTCGGTGAACGGTCGGGTCGTGTCGTCACAGGTCGAGGCCCGTCGATCTCTGGCCGATTTTCTCCGGCTCGATCTCGGACTAACCGGGACACATCTGGGCTGCGAGCACGGTGTTTGCGGCGCGTGCACGGTCCAGGTCGATGGCACCGCGGTCCGGAGTTGCCTGATGCTTGCGGTGCAAGCGCACGGACGATCAGTGCGAACCGTCGAGGGATTGGCAACAGGAAACGAACTCCATCCGCTCCAGCAGGCGTTTCGGCAATGCCACGCCCTTCAGTGTGGCTTCTGCACCGCCGGCGTGTTGATGACCATGGAGGAGTTTCTGCGTGAGCAGCCATCGCCCAGCGAAGCCGAGATCCGCGAAGCGCTGACCGGCAACATCTGCCGGTGCACCGGCTACCAGGGCATCGTGGACGCGGTCCTGTTCGCAGCCGGGCAACTGCAGACGGTCGGGGAGGACGCGTGATGGGTGCAAGATGGTTCGGCGCCAGCGTCCAGCGCAAGGAAGATCCTGCGCTTCTGCAGGGCAGGGGACGCTATATCGACGATCTCTCGCTGCCCGGCATGCTGCATGCCTGTTTCGTCCGCAGCACCGTGGCGCACGCGCGAATAGTCGGAATCGCGGAGGAAGCGGCGCGGCGAGCGCCCGGCGTGCATGCGGTGCTCTCATTTGCCGATCTGCCGGAGCAGTTGCAGTCCAATCCGATTCCCCTGCTGGTGCCTAGCCCGGCGCTCACCCAGCCGCTGATGCCGCACACGCTGGCGCATCGGGAGGTGCGCTATGTGGGCGAAATCATCGCAATCGTCGTTGCGGACACACGCGCGATCGCCGAGGACGCGGCCGGTCTGGTCGAGGTCGATTACGAGGTCTTGCCGGCGGTTCCCGACTGCCTCACCGCACTGCGGGAGGTGGGACCACGGGCGCATGCCGGATCACCGTCGAACGTCGCGGGCCGTTTCCCGATCGCGGTTGGTGAAACCGATCGCGCGTTCGCGTCGGCGGCACATATCTTCCGCGAGACCATCTTCCAGCACCGCGGTGGCGCCTTTTTCATGGAGTGTCGCGGTGCGGTTGCGAGCTGGGATCACACCCTTCAATCATTGAACTTCTTCGTTGCCTCGCAGGGCAGCCATCGTCACAAGCAGACGATCGCCGACATGTTCGATCTTGGCGAGGCGCAGCTCAGAGTGGTGACGCCCGATGTCGGTGGCGGCTTCGGCCCGAAGGGATCGTTCTATCCCGAATACCCCGCGCTCATCGCAGCTTCGATGCAATTGGGGCGACCGGTGAAATGGATCGAGGACCGGCGCGAGAACTTCCTTGCCACGCACCAGGAGCGTGACCAGCACTGGGATGTCGAAATCGCGGTGACCGGCGATGGCCGCATTCTCGGGGTCCGGGGCACGATGGTGCATGACATGGGTGCCTATACCCCCTGGGGCGTCATTTTGCCCTGGATCGCCGGAAGCACGGTCCCCGGTCCGTACGTGATTCCGAACTACCGGCTCGAAGTGACCTGCGCGCTGACCAACAAGGTGCCGACCACGCCGGTGCGCGGTGCCGGCCGTCCGCAAGCAGTGGTCGTGATGGAGCGGCTGATGGATCGGGTGGCATCGGAGCTCGGGCTGGATGCGGCCGAGGTCCGGCGACGCAATTTTATTCAACCGGCCCAGATGCCCTACAAGGTCGGCATCATCTTTCGCGACGGCAGGCCGGTGACCTACGACAGCGGCGACTATCCCGCCTGCCAGGCGGCAGCGCTGCGCGCCATCGATTATGAGGGCTTTCCTGAGCGGCGCCGGATCGCCGAGCGTGAGGGCCGGCGCTTGGGGATCGGCATCGGCAACGCGGTGGAAGGAACCGGCCTCGGACCCTACGAAGGAGCGACGGTCAGGGTCGGAACCGACGGACGCGTTCTCGTCCATACTGGCGCGACGCCGCAGGGACAGTCGCACAAGACGACTCTCGCTCAAATCGCAGCGGATCAGCTTGGCGTGGATTTCGATCGGGTCGAGATCGTTACCGGTGATACGGCCGGCATCTCGCTCGGGGTGGGATCCTTTGCGGCAAGAACGGCTGTCAATGCCGGCTCGTCGGTCCATCTTGCCGCGACCGCGGTCGCCGACAAGATCAAGCGTCTGGCGGGTGAGATGTTGGAGGTCTCGGCCGCCGACATCGAGCTGAAGGACGGCGTTGCCAGCGTTGTCGGCGTCGCCCAGATGAAGAAGAGTTTTCGTGAGCTGGCCAGGCGGGCTGCGGGCGTGCCGGGATTTTCAATGGCCGGTGGCCTCGACCCGGGACTGGAACACACCGCCTATTTCACGCCGGACCAATCCACTTATGCCAACGGCACCACCGTGTGCGAGGTCAGTGTCGATGTCGAAACCGGCCGCGTCACAATCGAGAGGCTCGTGATCGCGCATGACTGCGGTCGGGTCATCAACCCGATGGTCGTCGACGGGCAGGTGGTCGGAGGGGTGGCGCACGCGATCGGTAACGCCTTGATGGAGCGGATTGTTTTCGACGGGGAGGCCCAGCCGCTCACCACCAATTTCGGCGAGTACCTGCTGCCGCTCGCGACCGATGTTCCGCGGATCGAGATTATCCACCTGGAGACGCCGAGCCCGTTGAATCCGCTGGGCATCAAGGGAGCGGGAGAGGGCGGAACGATCCCCACCATCGCGGCGATCCTTAATGCGGTCAACAACGCCCTGGCCCCGCTAGGTGCTGTGCTGCGCGAAGTGCCGATCCTGCCGCATCGGGTGCTCGAAGCGGTCAACGAGGCGACGCTGTGGGGAACAACATGATTACCGCGCCGATCGGTCATGCGGATCGGCTGATCCTGCTGCTGACCGCCTTCGCCGAAGGCCCTGACGTCATGTCAGTCAAGGAGCTTGCCGAACAGCTAAGTCTACCACAAAGCAGCACCCATCGCCTGCTCGAATCGCTCGTCGCGACCGGATTGATCGGTCGGGCACCGCATCGAAAGTATCGCATCGGAACGGAGCTGTTCCGGCTCGCCGCAATCGTAGAGGACAGGTTCGAACTGGTCGCGACGGCCCGTCCGATCATGCAGCAGGTGGTCGCGGCTTGCGGCGAAACCTGCCTGCTTGCGCTGCTCACGCGCAGCAGGAGCACCTACCTCCTTGCCGAGAAGTGCGACTCTCCCAGTCCGCTGCGCTTTCGGTTTCAACTCCACCAGAATCTTTCGCTACTGTGGGGATCTGCCGGCCGCGCGATCCTGGGCTGGCTGGAGATGGCGGACATCCGTCGCGTGATCGAGGAAGCAGAAGAGGCGCCGGCCTCCCACGAGCGTGTGCCGCCCTATCAGGACCTGCTCGCCACGTTGGCGGAGGTCAAGCGGCAGGGATTTGCGCTCACCAAGGGGCAGCGTTCGGTCCCGGATGCCGTCGGGATGGCAGTGCCGTTCTTCGATGTCGGTGGGCAGGTTTGCGGTTCGCTGGCGGTGGTGGCGCCCGAGTTCCGGCTCAATGCAGAAAAGCAGCAACTGATCGTTCGCCACCTCAGGCGAAGTGCCGCCGAGCTCTCGCGTGCGCTTGGCTATGTCCCTCAAGTAAGGAAAATCTCGTAATGGTGAATCCTGAACCGGCTTCCGCTGGTCCATTGCAGCGGATCCGCGTGATCGATCTCACGCTCTTCCTCTCTGGGCCCTACGGGACGCAGATCCTCGGCGACCTCGGAGCCGAAGTCATCAAGGTCGAGCCACTTGACGGCGACAATACGCGCTACCTGCCGCCTCACTTCGTCGGAAAGGACAGCGCCTACTATTGCAGCGTCAACCGCAACAAGAAGAGCGTCGCGCTGAACTACAAGACCGCCGAAGGCAGGCAACTGCTGGAGCAGATGGTCACGACGGCAGATGTCTTCATTGAAAACCTGAAGCCGGATGCGCTGGCGCGCTATGGCATCACTCCCGATCGCATGCGCGAGCTCAATCCGCGATTGGTCTATTGCTCCATTTCCGGTTTCGGTCAGGATGGGCCCGACCGGCTCCGGCCTGCCTACGATATGGCGGTGCAGGCTTTGTCCGGCGGCATGAGCTTGACGGGAGAAGCGGGCGGCAAGCCCGTGCGTTCCGGCATTCCACTCGCCGACATTTGCGCGGGCATGTATGCCGTGATCGGCATCCTCGCGGCGCTCGAAGAGCGACGCAACACCGGCGTAGGCAAGCTGATCGACGTTGCAATGCTCGATTGCCAGATCGCCATGCTTTCCTACCAGGCAGCGTATTATCTCGCTTCCGAAAGGGTACCGGGACCGCAGGGACGCGGCCATGAATCGATCCCGACCTATCGGGCGTTCACCGCCGGTGATGGTTGCGATTTCGTGATCTGCGCCAACACGGACCGGATGTGGCGTTCGCTGTGCGATGTCATCGGGAGACCGGAGTTGAAGAACGATCCGCGTCTGTCAGATCGTACCGGACGTTACGCCCATCGCGACGAGATCTGGGCGGCTCTGGAGGCGGCTTTCCTGTCCAGACCGGCAAGTGCGTGGGTGGACGAGATGGTGAAGGCGGAAATTCCTGTCGGGACGGTCAACACACTCGATCGGGCGCTGAACAGCGCCCAGGTCAGGCACCGTGGGATGGTGATGACCCTGCAAGACGAAAATGACCGAACGCTTTTGGTTGCCGGCAATCCTCTGAAATTTCCCGAATTCCGTAGCGGACCTCCTGAGCAATTTCCGCCGCGGCTTGGGCAACATACGCGAGAGATCATCGGCAAAGGGCTGGGCCTCGACGACGGTGCAATCGAGAGACTCATCGATGCGGGTATTCTCAGTATCGAGGATGCCAACAACAAGGAGGCATTGGCATGACTGAACATCGTGGTTTCCGGGTCGATCGCGCGTGGTCGGTCGCAACCTTTGTTCTCGATCGGCCGGATCAGGGAAATCGTCTCACCAACCCGATGATCTCCGAACTCACGCGCGATCTGTCGACGGCGGTCTCGAACCGCGAGGTCGCGCTCATCGTCCTGAAAGGCGCTGGCAATGATTTCTGCCTGGGTCGCGATCCGCGTGAAGACGCTCGTGAAGGATTGAGTGCTTATGAGGTGCGGGCAAAAATCCATGACGTGATCCTCAATGCTTATCAGGCTCTGCGAACCGCTCGTGTTCCAACCGTGGCCGTGGTCTCCGGCAGGGCCTACGGTTTCGGAGCTGCGTTGGCGAGCGCATGCGACGTGGTAATCGCTTCGGAGGAGGCGAGCTTCGCGCTTCCCGAGATCGAACTCGGATTCGCCCCGACGCTCGCAATGAGTTCCCTGCTGGGAAAGATTCCCGACAAGTCGCTGGCGTTTATCGCCCTTGATGGTCAGCCGTTTTCTTCGGCACGAGCCCTTGAACTTGGCGTCGCCAGTGTCGTGCTGCCGAAGAACGAATTCGACACCCGTGCGATTGAATATATCGACCGGATGGCCCGCCGCCCGCTGCCGGCACTCGAGACCCTCAAGCTGTTCATGAGGGAGGGCAAGGGACTTGGCTCTGCCACGCTGGCCACCTTTGCGAGCTCGCTGCTGAGTCTTGCACACACGGCCAAGTGAGCCAAGCAACATGCCATTTCTTGATCTCGGCCGTGTCCGGTTGCACTATCTTGATGAAGGCGATGGTGCGCCCCTCGTGCTGCTGCATTCGCTTGGCGGCTCCTCGGCCATGTGGGCCGGGATCATGCCGGTACTGTGGCAGCGGTTTCGCGTGATCGCACCAGATCTCAGAGGCCACGGCCGCAGCACTCAAGGGATTGCAGCGGAGATCAGCCCCTGCGCGGACGATATCGTCGACCTGCTTGATCATCTCGGGATTGGCCGATCCGCCTTCATCGGGATCTCGATGGGTGGCCAGATCGCTATGAAAACCGCGACCCGCGGCGACCGGCGCGTTCAGGCCATGGTGCTTGCCAACACGTCGGCGGGCGCTGCGGTTCGAGATTCGTCGCGGCTTGATGATGTCCGCACCCGCATCGACCACACGGGATGGCCGCGCTTCGCCCGCGAATATGTTGCCAGCCGCTTGGCGCCCATGACATCCGGCCCGGAGGTCGAAGACTATGTTCGGGGCGTCATCGATACGACGCCGAAAATATTCATGCAGACGATGGCGTCAATTCTGGAGCAGGACCTGCGCCCGGTCCTCCCCAGGGTGGATTGCCCGACGCTCGTGCTCACCGGCGATAGCGACATAAGCACCCCACCGGCGGCCGCCGAAGAGCTTCGCGCCGCGATCCCAAAGGCGGAGCTGGTCGTGCTGTCTCGCGCCGGACATTTTTCAGTGCTCGATCAGCCCGAGGAATTCGCAGCAAGATCAGTTTCGTTTCTTGCTCGCTAGCCCACGCCCTAGCCGATCTCCGAGGGCAGCCAGCGCTACCTCGCGATAAAGACATATTGGTCCAAGCGGCTGTATTACGGCACAGCAGAGTGGCAACCATGTTTCAGGTAGAGCGATCGTCGACGTCGCTTCAAGAATGTTCTCTGGTTGTGAATAGGCGCCCAAGGTGTCAACCTAGAGTTCATATTGCCTTTCGGACGAGAAGGACGCAGCAACCTACCGCGTGTTGCCGCATAATGCCGAGATAGGATGCGGCATCAGCATCACTAGGATTTGTAAGTAGCGTGCCGTTGGGCAAATCATCAGCGGCAGATCTTCGGGCGCGATACCGAGCCGTTCGACCAGCTCGCGACCATCGGGCCGCCCGGGTTTGCCGCGCGTTCGCCTCTTAATCGACTCGATTGGCGCTGTTCTCGGCCCCGGACGGCGTCCTTGGCGGTTGTGCTAATCGATAAAGGCCGCAAGCTCCTCCGGTGTCCCTGAGGGGAAGGCTTCCTTGAGGAAGTCGAGGAACGCCGATACTCGGGCGCTGAGCAACCGCCGCGTCGGGTAGAGCGCCCAGAGGGCGATCTCGGGTCCGTCAACATCGCCCCAGTGGACGAGCTTGCCCGCGGCGAGATCGTGACTGACGAGCGACACGGGAAGCCGTGCGGCGCCTACGCCTGCGCGGACTGCATCGCGGATCATGATGAGCGACGACAGGCGAAGCACCGGATCGGTCGTGATCCGCGATTTTCGGCTTCGCGTCTTCACGTCCCAGGCGGGGCTCAGATCGCTCGCGCCGCGCGCCACGGTCGGAACGGCGAGGTCGCCCTTCGGACGACGCAGGGAAGGGCTCGCCACCACCACCAGCCGATCGCGCATTAAGATTCTTCCGACAAGACTTTCGTCCGGATCCGGATTGACCCTGATCACCAGGTCGTAGCCTTCATCGATCATGTCGACCGAGCGATCCTCCGTCGTGACCTCGAGCCGGACCTCCGGATATTTCAGCGCGAAGGCGGCGGCGAGCTTCCCCATCGCGGTCTGCGAGAACAACAGGGGTGCGCTGATCCGCAACCTGCCTCGCGGCTTGTCGCCGCCAGACGCGATCGCAGCCGCTGTCTCGTCGAGCTCCGCGAGCAAGGAGCCGGTCCGCTCGTAAAGCGCACGTCCTTCCTGGGTGAGCTTCAACGTGCGCGTCCCGCGCTCGAACAGACGCAGGTCGAGGCTCTTCTCCAGTTCAGAAACCCGGCGGGAGAGCGTGGCCTTGGGGCGTCCGGAGGCCCGGGCGGCCCGCCCGAAGCCTCTGTGACGGGCGACGAGGTTGAAATCGGCGAGGGCGAGCAAGTCCATCCGTTCCACCAGTGAGACGGTCTGTCTAAATATAGCGCCTATCGATCCGAATTTGGATCACTAATTTGCGGGGTGTCTAACAACCCCAACTGGAGTGATCCCTATGACCATCCTCGTTACCGGCGCCACCGGCACCGTCGGCCGCAACGTCGTCGAACAGCTCGCCAAGCGCGGCGCCGATGTCCGCGTCCTCGTCCGCGATCCTGCGAAAGCCGATTTCCCGGCGGGCGTGACCGCCGTGAAGGGCGACCTGCTGGACGTCGACTCGCTGCGCAGCGCGTTCTCGGGCGTCTCGACCTTGTTCCTGCTCAACGCCGTCGTGCCCGACGAGTTCACCCAGGCGCTGATCGCGCTCAACCTGGCGCGGGAAGCCGGCGTCGAACGGCTCGTCTATCTCTCGGTGATCCACAGCGACGTTTACGTGAACGTGCCGCACTTCGCCGGCAAGTTCGGCGTCGAGCGGATGATCGAGCAGATGGGCTTCAAGGCCACCATCCTGCGCCCCGCCTATTTCATGAACAACGAGCTCACGATCAAGGACGTGGTGACCGGATACAGCATCTACCCGATGCCGATCGGCAGCAAGGGCCTCGCCATGATCGACGCGCGCGACATCGGCGAGATCGCCGCCATCGAGCTCGTCCGCCGCGAGAAGTCCGCGACGCCGCTTCCGCTCGTTCGGATCAACCTGGTCGGTCCGGATACGCTGACGGGTACGAAGGCCGCCGGCATCTGGTCGGAGGTGCTGGGCCGCACGATCGCCTATCCGGGCGACGACACCGCCGGCTTCGAGAAGAACCTCCGTCAGTTCATGCCGAGCTGGATGGCCTTCGACATGCGGCTGATGGGCGAGCGTTTCCTCACGGACGGAATGCTACCCGAGGCCGGCGACGTCAAGCGTTTGACCACGCTGCTGGGTCGTCCTCTGCGCACCTATCGCGACTTCATCGCCGCGATCACGGCCGCTGCTTAAGGGCAGCGGCTTGACCCGAAGTCCACGAACGAAGGAATACTATCATGATCTATTCGACTGCCACCGTTCCGGTGAATCCGGAAGGCGAGAAACCGCTGACCCGCGCGCAAGCGTGGAAGGGCCTGGTTCTCAAGGCCCGCGACGCCCGGCTTTTTCTTCCGCCAAACCTCTGCACCCGCTGCGATGTCGTTGAGGAAAGCGCGACGCACATCGTGCGTGAAGCCACCATCGCTGGCGACGATCTACGGGAGATCATCGCCTTCGAGCTGGAGGAGAAGGTGACCTTCTTTCAGGCCAGTGGCCCGCGCGAAGGCGCCATCGTCAACGAACTGTTCGAAGACGAGGCCGGCGCACTGCAACTGCGGTTCTATTGCTACACCGGCCTGCGCGGCAAGGAGCCCTTCGGTCCCGCAGAGCAGGCCGAGCAGGCCAGGATGGACAGCGACAAGGGTTACAAGAGCGCGCTGCTGTCGACCCTGAAGCGGACCCGCGAACTGCTCGCGGACGGCCAGCTCTGAGCATCACTAATACCGAAACCGCGGGACGGCTTCCAAGGCATCCCGTCATCAAGGAGGCATCCATGAACAATTTCACGAACAATAGCGCCAGGACCGCCCAATCGAAGATACTGGTTCTTGGAGCAACCGGCGGCACCGGCCGTCTGATCGTCAGCCAGGCGCTGGCGCGCGGGCACGACGTCACGGCGCTGGTGCGTTCACCCGAGAAGGTGAGCGACCTGAAAGGCGCCAAGGTTGTCGTCGGAGACGTCCGCGATGAAAAAGCGCTGCTTGAAGCCCTCAGAGGCCAGGACGCCGTCGTCAGCGCCTTGGGTACACCGGCGAGCCCCTTCCGCGAGGTGAGACTGCTCTCGACGGCAACGCGCGCGCTGGTGAGCGCAATGAAGGCTGAGCACGTGTCCCGCCTGGTTTGCATCACAGGGATCGGTGCCGGCGACAGCGCCGGACACGGCGGGTTTCTCTTCGACAACGTGATCTTTCCGCTTCTCCTGAAGAAGGTGTACGCCGACAAGAAACTCCAGGAAGCCATCGTCAGAGACAGCGGGCTCGACTGGATCCTCGTCCGGCCCTCCGTCCAGAACGATAAGCCCAGAGACGGCTCGATCCGGGCGCTGACGGATCTCTCCGACTTTCATGGCGGAAGCATATCGCGACAAGACGTTGCGACGTTCGTCCTGGATCAACTACGCGCCGATGCCTGGCTGCAACGTGCTCCGTTGATCACACGGTGAACGCAATTCCGCGCACGGTCTGATCCGTAATGTGTATGAGTGCGCGGAATGCCACGGTACTCCTCGATCCCTAGCGACGCGCAGGCAAAAATCCCTTTCCGGCGGTAGTTCAAACGGTGGATTTTAGTCGAGAGAAATCGAAAATGCTTTGTCTTTCAATGGGGATTGACTGACACTCTCTCCGCCATTTGTGCGATTTTCCACGCCAGCCTACGATCTTGTACGATTCTGTGCGCCCTGACCGAGACGGTCCAGGGTTCTGTTTGCGCGCCATCTTTGAAGTCGCGCAGCTCGGGCTCATGGCACGGCGACTGAATCGCTCCGGACGCCCGTATTCCATTCATTATAGCGGATGCAGCATGCACCGTGAGATTGAAAATACCTACCAGTTGGCCAGGCGGCCGATTTGGTTTGCCTATACTCGAGGCTCGACCACAGGGATTGCTTCACCACCCCGCAAGTCGTTTAGCTCGACGCCGGTCACGGCATGCTTGAATGCCAGCTCGATCACGCCGACGATCTGTGTCGCGGCCTCTTCCGGCGGCAGACCTGCGGGGCGAATATTGGATATGCAATTTCGGTTCGAATCCATCGTGCCGATCCGTGGCCGCCACGTCATGTAGGCGCCGAGCGAGTCCGCCGCCGACAGACCCGGACGTTCGCCGATCAGGACGACGACCAGCCTCGCGCCAAGCATTTCACCAATCTCGTCACCGATTGCGACGCGTCCCTGCTGGACCAGAACGAGGGGACCGATCGTGAGGCCCCGGGCCAACAACAGCTGCCGCATATGATCGAGCAATGGCTGAAGGTTGATCTCGATGGCCGAAGCGGAGAGGCCATCGGCGGCGATGATAGCGACGTCGTTGCCACGCCGCTGGCAATCGATGGCAAGACGCCCCTCGGGCGAAAGGCGGCGTCCGAGATCCGGGCGGCGCAGATATTCGGCCCGATCGGCAGCGGCGCTCCGGACGGCAACGACGCTCCAGTCCCGCTCGCGAAGCGATTGCCTGATCGAATCGAAATCAAGCGTGGCGTGAACGGCGTCGCGCGCGCGGGCATGATCGAGCATGAAGCCGAGGCTCGTCGCGGTCAGTTGCCCGGACCCGCTTCGCCCAAGCGCGATGCGCGCCGGCGTGAAGCGTCGCAGGCTCGCGAGCTTGTCGATCACCGCAAGCTGATCGCTTTCACTCGGAGGGTCGTCTCGCATCATCAGGCCCTCATCGTCTCGATCAGCGCAATGGCCGGACCGATCGCTCCCGACGCCGCCTGATCGAGCAGGCGACCGTCTCGGTCGGTGAGGCCCATCCGCTGTAGCCAATCCTCGAACTCCGGAGCACATCGCCGACCGAGAGTCTGGCGGGCGTAGAGGATGTCGTGAAATGCCAGGCTCTGATAGTTCAGCATGACGTCATCGGCGCCGGGGACCGCGATGACGAAGGTGACGCCTGCGGCGCTGAGCAGCGTCAGCAGCGTATCCATGTCGTCCTGATCGGCTTCGGCGTGGTTGGTGTAGCAGACGTCGCATCCCATCGGCACGCCGAGCAGCTTGCCGCAGAAATGATCCTCAAGCCCGGCGCGCGTGATTTCCTTGCCGTTGTAGAGATATTCGGGACCGATGAAGCCGACGACAGTGTTGACGAGCAGCGGCGTGAACCGCCGCGCGATCGAGTAGGCGCGTGCCTCCATCGTCTGCTGGTCGATGCCAAAATGCGCGTCGGCGGACAATGCACTGCCTTGTCCGGTTTCAAAATACATGACGTTGCGGCCGACCGTGCCGCGCGCCAGCGAGAGCGCGGCATCGTGGGCCTCCGCCAGGACGGACAGGCTGATCCCGAACCCGCGATTGGCTTTTTCCGAGCCAGCGACGGATTGGAAGACGAGATCGACCGGGGCGCCGAGATTGATGGCGTGGATCGCGGTCGTGACATGACCCAGGCAGCAGGTCTGCGTCGGAACATCGAGGCGCTGGCGGACATCGTCGAGCAGGCTGACGACGCGCATATAGTCCTGCAAGGTTTCGGTCGCGGGATTGACGCCGATCACGGCATCGCCGGCGCCGAACAGGAGGCCGTCGAGCAGGCTCGCGGCGATTCCACGGGAATCGTCAGTCGGATGATTCGGTTGCAGCCGCGTGGAGAGACGGCCGGCCAATCCGATCGTGTTGCGGAAAGCTGTCACGACGCTGCATTTGGCGGCAACCGCGATCAGGTCCTGCGCGCGCATGATCTTGGAGACTGCGGCGGCCATCTCCGGGGTCAGACCGGGGGCCAGCGCCGTCAGTTGGCTTGTCGTAGTCCTTGTATCGAGCAGCCATTCGCGGAACCCGCCGACGGTCAGATGGGACACCGGTGCGAATGCCATGAGATCATGGCTGTCGAGGATCAGACGGGAGATCTCGTCTTCTTCATACGGCACGAGATCGACATTGAGGAAGGTCTTGAGTGGAAGATCAGCCAGCGCCATCTGGGCGGCGACACGCTCGATCGCGCTCTGCGCCGCGACGCCGGCCAGCGCATCGCCAGAGCGGGCCGGCGACGCCTTGGCAAGCAGCGTCTTGAGGTCGTGAAAGCTCCAGCGCGTGCCGTTGATCGTCGTGTGGTAGGACATGCAACAAGGCCTTACTCGGCCGGAGCGCCGGCTTGCCGCGATCGGCGGGCGAGCAGATTGGCGACGATCAGCAAAAGGATCGACAGGCCCATCATCAATGTAGCGGCCGCCGTGATCGCCGGGCTCAATTGCTCGCGCAGGCCGGTGAACATTTCGAGCGGCAGGGTGCGCTGCTGGGCGTTGGCGAGAAACTGTACGACGACCACCTCGTCGAAGGACGTCACGAAAGCGAAGGCTGCGCCGGAC